>NZ_JAKRNG010000035.1:0-21598 GCF_022347125.1 Helcobacillus sp. ACRRO | reverse complement strand
CCCTCCACCCCGCTCGCCCCCGCAGAGAACGGTCCCCGCTCGATCGGCATCGCCGCCGCCTCCTGGCATGCGCAGATCATGGACTCGCTGATGGACGGCGCCCGGCGCGCCGCCCGTGACGCGGGCATCGACGACATCGTCGAGATCCGCGTCCCCGGCTCGTTCGAAGTCCCGATCGCGGCGCAGACCCTCGCCCGCGCCGCCGACGTGGTGGTCGGCCTCGGCGTGGTGATCCGCGGCGAAACCCCGCACTTCGACTACATCTGCGACGCAGCCACCTCGGGCCTCGCCCAGGTGGCGCTGGAGGAGTCCACCCCCGTCGGCAACGGCGTGCTGACCGTGAATACGCAGGAGCAGGCGATCGCCCGCGCCGGGGGAGAGGGCGCGAGCGAGGACGCCGGCTATGCCGCAGCGGAAGCGGCGATCCGCACCTACCGCGCCATCGCGGAGGTGCGCGGGCGCTGACCGTGTCCGTGGGTGACGCGGCCGGGCATGGGCCCGGTGCGCTGCCGGGAGCGGGGATGGCGGAGGCGTTCACCGACGGCACCCGGTGGGCGCTTCTCATCGCGGCGGGGTTCATGCTGGTGGGCTTGGCGGTTCTGGCAACGAGATCCGCACCACGCGGCCGCTGACCCGATTGGCTTTCGTCGGATGGGGCGCACTATGCTGAATACTCGTGACGACGAGCGCGTCAGTCCTGAGGGATCAGGGCGCGGCTCATCCGATCCATGGTGGTCGTAGCTCAGTTGGTAGAGCTCCTGGTTGTGGTCCAGGCGGTCGCGGGTTCAAATCCCGTCGATCACCCCAGTGCCCCGGGACACCGCTGCAGCGGTGTCCCGGGATTTTTCATGTCCGCCCCGCTGCGCCCGCAGCCGCCCTGGCTGTTCCGCCACGACGCCTGCGGCTGCCCCGGCAGCTCCGCCACCGCGCCGCTGCTGCCTCTCACTGCGGGTTGTCGAGCAGCCCCCGTCGGACCCCTTCTGCGAGCGACGGCCACACCGGCAGTCGCGGAATCAGCGTGGCCTGCACGGCGTGGTACGCATCCGGCTTCCCCCGCCACACGGTCGTGGACGGCTCCAGGTCAATGTCCAGCTCGTGGTGCCAGGACCCGCCCGCGGGGTCGATGAAGTCCTCAGCGATGTGCTCCCACCACTGCTGGTAGAGGTCCGCCCACCGGCGGTCACGGGTGGTGCGGTAGGCGACCGCGGCGGCGCCGACGGCTTCAGCCGCCACCCAGTGCATCCGCTCGCGCGCCACCGGCTCGCCCTGCCAGTCCACCGTGTACGGGAACCCGCCCGTGCCGTCGATGCCGTCGAACTCAGCGGCGCGGTTCATCAGAGCGAGCGCGCACTCCAGCATCCACTGCGGCTGATCCTGACCCTGCTGGGCGAGACCGGCGCGGGCCGTCAGCGTCAGGCGCGCCCACTCGAACCAGTGGCCGATCGTCGCGCCGTAGGGGCGGAACGGATCCGCGCGGTTGTCCGTGTTGAACTCCGGCAGCATCTCCCATTCGGAGGAGTAGTGCTCGGGCAGCAGCCAGTCGTTGTCGCGGGCGAACTCGTTGACAGCGCGCTTGATGATCCCCACCGCGATCTGCAGCAGGTCCAGGCGGTCGAGCACATCAGCAGCGGCGAGCAGCGCCTCCACCGTGTGCATGTTCGCGTTGATGCCGCGGTACTCCTCCGTAGAGGAGAAGTCCCTGGTGAAGCTCTCACGGACCATGCCCTCGGTGCGGTCATAGAACCGTTCGAGCAGAACCTCGAGCGCGTCATCGAGGAGCGCGCGGGCACCGGGGCGGCCAGCGGCCGTAGCGGACGCGGCGGCGAGGACCACGAACGCGTGCGCATACGCGCTCTTCGAATCCCCCGCGACCGAGCCGTCGAGGGCGACCTCATCGAACCAGCCGCCGTGCTCGGCATCGGAGAAGACATCGCGCAGGGCGCGCACACCGTGATCGGCGAACTGCCCGGCTTCCGGGTTGCCGAGCATCGAGGCCAGGGAGAACACGTGGGTCATGCGGCAGTTGATCCACAGTTCCCGATTCTTCGACTCGTCGATCTCGCCGGTCTCATCGAGCCAACCGAAACCGCCCTCATCGAGCGCGGAGCCGGCAGCGAACTCGAGCAGGGCATCGCCCTCGCTGGCGAGCCAGCGGGCGTGAGTGGGGGAGTCCAGCCAGGTGACGCTCGCGGGGTGGTCACCCTCCGCATCGGCCGCGTCCGCGGCACCGGAGGAATCGGCGGAGCCGTCGGCCGGGAGCTCGAAGCGCTTCGCCTGCACCTTCAGATAGTCGGTGGTGGGGCCGGGCGCGGAGACGAACATCGCCTCCCGGTAGTACTTCAGCTCCTGGATGGATTCGCGGATATCGGCGAGGGCGCGGTGCCCGCCGTGCTTCTGCGGCGTGTTGAAGAAGACCCGCGGCAGCCACCGCTTCGCCAGCTCCTTCAGCGAGGACACGTCGATTGTGCGGTAGGAGAGGTAGCTCTCGAACAGGGGCAGGTCGCGCTCCAGGAACGCTCGGTCGGTGCCCACGCTGTTGCCGGCGAGCGGCGCCTTGCCGGGCTCCGGCACGTACTGGCGGACGTACTCCAGACACTGCTGCTGGGCCTCTTCCAGAGTGACCCCGTCGGCCAGCTCCTCCAGCAGACCGGAGTCGGTGTGCATCTGGCGGACGAAGTCGTTCATGGACTCGATTGCGCCCTCCGGCGGGCGGATCACGATGTCCACACCGTCGCCGAGGACGGTGAGGTCGGCGTCGGTGACGAGGACCGCGACTTCGATGAGGGCGTCCTCGGCCTTGTCCAGGCCGGTCATCTCGCAGTCCACCCAGACGATTCGGTTGCTGACAGTGTTCTTCGTGCTCTTCACCCGTCCAGCCTATCCACTGCCCCCATGCCCGCGCGCTCCCGGCGCCTGATCAGGGCTTTGTCACCGAGTGCTCAACTCCGGCCACTAGGGTTGGACACGAACCGCGCCAGGCGGCACATCTGAATCGGGCAGCCCGGCGTCACTTCGACGAAGAAAGGGGCCTTCCATGGCTGACTACACTCTTCCGGATCTCTCCTACGACTACGGCGCTCTCGAGCCGAACATCTCCGGCCGGATCATGGAGCTGCACCACTCCAAGCACCACAAGACCTACGTGGACGGTGCGAACACCGCTCTGGAGAAGCTTGCTGAGGCACGCGAGAAGGACGACTTCGGCACCATCAACCAGCTGGAGAAGAACCTCGCGTTCAACCTCGCCGGCCACGTCAACCACACCGTGTTCTGGAACAACCTCTCCTCGGAGGGCGGCGACAAGCCGACCGGTGAGCTCGCCTCCGCAGTGGACGAGTTCTTCGGCTCCTTCGACGGCCTGCGCGGCCAGTTCACCGCTGCAGCCCTCGGCATCCAGGGCTCCGGCTGGGCGATCCTCGCCTGGGACTCCCTCGGCGGCAAGCTCATCATCGAGCAGCTGTACGACCACCAGGGCAACCTCGCAGCCGGCTCCGTCCCGCTGCTCATGCTCGACATGTGGGAGCACGCCTTCTACCTCGACTACCAGAACGTGAAGGCGGACTACGTCAAGGCGTTCTGGAACATCGTCAACTGGGCCGATGTTGCGGACCGCTTCGAGCGTGCCCGTAAGCAGACCGTCGGCCTGATCACGCCGACGGCCTGATCGCCAGCAGTCCCGCGCTCACCTGAGCGAACCAGCGGCGGTGCCTCCTCGTAGGCGCCGCCGCTGTTCACTGTCTGCGGGCCGGCGGGGTCATACGTTGGTCGGAGGCGCTCCGGCCGGAAGCACCGCCAGGTCTAACGGCGAGCCGACGGGTTCTTCCCTACAGTTGTTCCATGACTTCACCGCAGCAGCCCTCATCGTCACCGGCCGCATTCGGTCCTCACGGCCCCCTGGACGGTCGCGAACCCGTCGGCCGCCCCCGACTCTTCAACGGCTCCACCCGTCTCGGCCTGACCGGCGACCTCGCCATGCGGCACCCCTGGGAGCTGCCGCTCTTCGCCGTCGCCGTACTGTTCACTGTCGGGTTCAACCTGGCCTGGCTGGCGAGCATCGTCGTGTTCATCATCCTCGTCGCAACCGGCAATGACGCCTCCGTCGTCGACAGCCTCGACCCGAACCTCATCCAGCTGTTCGTCATCATCGGCGCCCTGCCGTGGATCCTGTGGATCCTGCGCGCCCTCATGTACGCGCAGCAGCGCGCGCTCGCGGTCCGTATGAGCCCCACCCAGTTCCCGGAGGGCTACCGGATGGTGTGCGAGGCAGCGCAGCAGTTCGGCATGCGCCGCGTTCCCGACGCCTACGTGACGATGGGCAACGGCGTGATCAACGCGTTCGCCGCCGGTCACGGATTCCGCCGCTACGTGGTGGTCCACTCCGACCTGTTCGAGGTGGGCGGGCGTGTCCGCGACCCCGAAGCACTGCGCTTCGTCATCGCCCACGAGGTGGGGCATCACGCTGCGGGCCACACCGGCTACTTCCGCATCCTGTTCCAGAACCTCTTCTACCAGGTGCCGATCCTCGGCAGGGCCCTCTCCCGCGCCCAGGAGTACACGGCGGACAACTACGGCTACTCGCACGTCCCCAACGGTGCGCCCGGAACCATGGCGCTGCTGGCCGGCGGCAAGTACCTCAACGCCCACGTCAACGTGAACGAGCTCGCCGACCGTGCCGCCACTGAGAAGGGACTGTGGGTGCACCTCGTGCAGTGGACCTCCACCCACCCCATCACCACCTGGCGCGCGAACGCCCTGCGCGACCGCACCCGCGCCGGCAAGATGTGGCTGCGGCCCAAGGCGCCGCTGTTCCACCAGATGCTGCCGGCGGGCTCCACCTTCTCCAAGAAGCACCCCACGCCGGAGCAGGCGATCGAACTGATCAACCGTGCGCGCGCGGAGGGACTCGTTCTGGACGAGGAGCAGTTCGGCCGCTTCCCGGGCGCCCAGTATCCGGCGCCGGCATCGATGCGCGACCTGCAGATCCGCGCACCGTACCCGCCGATCAACGAGGGCACGATGCCGAACTCCTGACCCAGTCGCGTGGAGTGATGACAGAAGGGGCGGACCAGAGAAATCTGGCCCGCCCCTTCTCGTGTGCTGTGGGCGCCCCCGGCAGGATTCGAACCTGCAACCTACGGATTAGAAGGCCGGTGCTCTATCCATTGAGCTACGGAGGCGGGGCACCCGTCGCCCCGTCCCGGGGTCGACGGCGCGGCGGTGACGCCGCGGGGTGTGCGGCTCAAGTGTAGGCGAGCAGGGCCCGCCGCCCCGAATCCGAGTGGCCCGTGCCCACCGCCACTTGTGCACAGTTCGCCTCCGCGGAGTGTGGTGCGGACGCTCACTGGGAATGCTGGACGGACCGCCGGCGGCAAGCGCCGGACCGACGCGGCCGCAGCGCCGCCAAAGAAGGGGGACCCATGTCCGCTATCCGCACCACCATCGTGGGCAACATCGCCCAACCGATCCGCCTGCAGAAGTTCCCGGACGGCAATCTCGTCGTCACGTTCACCGTCGCCGTCAACGACCAGTACCTTGACAAGAAGACCGGGGAGTTCGCCGACCGCGGCACCGAGTTCGTGCGCGTGCAGACCCGCCGCCGTGACCTCTGTCTCAACGCTGATGCTTCCCTCAGCGTCGGCGATCCGGTGATCGTGACGGGGCGCCTCACCACACATTCGTGGAAGGGCCCCGACAACCGCGACTTCTTCGCGCTGCTGCTGCATGCTGAGGCCCTCGGGCCGAGCCTGCAGTTCGGCACCACCCGCTACTTCAAGAACAACAACCAGAAGCCGGTCGGGGACGACGGCGAGCAGCTCACCGGCGGTGAGGACACCTCTGCTGAGCTCGAAGGCCGCACTGTTCCCGACGACACCGCCGAGGATCGGGAAGCGCCGGTACGGCGGGACCCGTCGGAGCTGGTCGCCGTCGGCGTCGGTGGCGGAGAGGAGGCCGACGGGGCAGAAGGCGACAAGGAGCCGCCGTTCTGATCCCACCGCCTCCGCTTGAGCAGCGGTGGACGCCGCCGAGTGGTGGCGTGATGCTGCTGGGCGTCAGTCCTGGGCCGGGGCGAGGCCGAGGCTCGCCTGCAGGGCGTCCACGAGCGCCGGGATGAGGCGGCGCCCCATCCGCGTGGGGGAGTCCGCGATGACCCGGCCGTTCTCCACAGCCCGCACCACACACCAGGTCTCACCGTTGAGCAGCGCGCCCACAACGACAGCTGTCTGCGCGGGCGCGCTGTCATCTCGCCGGTCCCCGTGGGTCCGCGGCGCGGCATCGATCACCGCGTGGACGGCTCCGCCGGCGAGGTCCTCCGGCCAGGTGGCCTCCTGCAGTTCAGCGACCGGGTCCAGCTGGTCGGCGCCCATTTCGATCGGTGTGAGGTGCTCCGGGTCGTCATCACCGGCGGCGAGGTCCTCGGGGTCCATCAGCTCGGCCAGCTGGGGATGATCCTCGGCGATCATGCCGGTCCTCAGCAGCATCCAGCGGGACGCGGTCGCACCAGCGGGGGGAGCCTGCGGTCCGGAGAAGGCGAAGCGGAAAACTTCGAGGATCGAAGCGGCGAGGCCGGCTTCGCGTTCAGTGAGATCAGCAGGGGAGTCGGAATTCACGTGCAAAGTTTAACCTGACAGAATGGACGGGGACTTCTCCGTCCAGACTACTGACCGCTGCGCTTCGATCGGCGACGCGCGTGGACAGCTGTGAGATCGCCCTGCGAGTTATGAGGTAGCCAGTGAGTTTCTCCGTCCCCGCACCCGGATCACGTCCGCGGCCGAAACCGTCGGGAACGCAGGAGGACGGCAAGAGCCGGTTCACACCCCTCACCATCACGCTTCTCATCATCGGTGCGCTCCTGGTCGCGCTGGTGATCGCTGCGGAAGTCGTCACCGCCTACCTCTGGTACAGCCAGCTCGGCTACGTCGACGTGGTCCGCACCCGCTGGATCACCCAGGTGGTCCTCTTCCTCCTGGGCGCCGCCCTCATCGCCCTGCCGCTGTTCTTCACCCTCCGCTTCGCCTACAGGCATCGGCCGGTGCATCCGCCGATCACCCGCGAAGAACAGGCGGTGGAGCAGTTCCGTCAGGCTGTGGAGCCGCTGCGCCGCCTCATCACCTTCGCCGTCCCCGGCGCTCTCGGCATCTTCGGCGGTCTCGCCGCCGCGAGGGCGTGGGAGCCGGTGCAGCTGGCGATGCACGCGAAGAACTTCGGCACCACGGACCCGATCTTCCACAACGACATCGGGTTCTACGTGTTCCATCTGCCGGTCATCGACATGGCGCTCACCTTTCTGAACTTCATCGTGGTCGCCACCGCCGTCGCCGCCATCGCCGGGCACTTCGTGTACGGCGGCATCGCCTGGGGCCAGGATTCCGGTATCTCCATCACCAAGGCGGCACGCCGGCACCTCGGCATCATCGCCTTCGGCTACCTGCTGATCCTCGCCGCCCAGCACTGGGTGGAGCGCTACCATCTGCTGAACTCCGGCCACACGAAGTTCGAGGGCGCGTCCTTCACGGATGTCAATGCCCTCATCCCCTCCAAGACGATCCTGGCGGTCGCCGCCCTGATCGTGGCGGCGCTGATGCTGCTGTGGATCATCAAGGGCAACTGGAAGATCCCCGCAATCGGTGCCGGTCTCATCGTGCTGTCCACGCTCGCCGTCGGCATGGCCTACCCCACGCTGATCCAGAACTTCAAGGTCGATCCGAACGAGCGCGCCCTCGAACAGCCGTACATCCAGCACAACATCGACGCGACGCGCGCCGCGTACAAGATCGACAAGGTGAAGGAGACCCGCTACCAGGCGAAGACCGACGCCGACGCCGGTGCGCTGCGCTCCGACGCCTCCACCACCGCCCAGATCCGCCTCATGGACCCGGGGGTCGTGTCCCCGACCTTCGAGCAGCGCGAAGCGAACCGACCCTACTGGGGCTTCGAGGACCAGCTCTCCGTTGACCGCTACGACATCGACGGGAAGCAGCAGGACACCGTGATCGGCGTGCGCGAACTGCGCCCCGACAAGCTCAACCTCGCCAACCGCGACTGGGTGACGCAGCACGTGGTCTACACCCATGGGTACGGTGTCGCCGCCGCGTACGGCAACCGGCGTCAGCCCAACGGCGAACCGTCCTTCTTCCAGTCGGGCGTGCCCGGCAGCGGCCCGTTCGGCGACTACCAGGAGCGCGTCTACTTCGGCCGCCACTCACCGGACTACTCCGTGGTGGGCGCCCCGAAGGGCTCCGACCCGCAGGAGTTCGACTACCAGTCCGGCGGTACCGACGGCAAGGGCGACGGCTCCCAGGTCTCCAACACCTACACCGGCGACGGCGGACCGAAGATCGGCAACCGCTTCGTGCGGCTGCTGTACGCGGTGAAGTTCCGCGAACCCAACATCTTCATCTCCAGCTACGTGAACTCCGAGTCGCAGATCCTCTACGACCGCAATCCGCGCGACCGCGTGAAGAAGGTCGCGCCCTACCTGTCGCTGGACTCCGAGATGTACCCGGCTGTGGTGGACGGCAAGCTCAAGTGGGTGATCGACGCCTACACCACCACCGACCGGTACCCGTACGCGCAGTCGATGGACTTCAACACCGTGGTGACGGACGCGAAGACCAACGGACAGGCCACTGCGGATCAGCGGCAGGCGGACGTCAACTACATCCGCAACTCCGCGAAGGTGACGGTGGATGCATTCGACGGCTCGGTGGAGATCTACACCTGGGACACCGAGGACCCGATCCTGCGGGCGTGGAACGATGTCTTCCCGACCTCGCACCGCGCGGCCACGAAGATCTCCTCGGATCTCATGAGCCACCTGCGGTACCCCTCGGACCTGTTCAAGTCGCAGCGTCACATGCTCGGCCAGTACCATGTGACTGATGCTGACGAGTTCTTCGGCGGGCAGGACTTCTGGCAGGTCACGCCGGACCCGAACCGCGCAGCTGCGGGGCAGAACAGCAAGGACGGCCAGAGCATGGTCGTTCAGCCGCCGCTGTACCTGTCGATGAAGATGCCCAACCAGGACGGCCCGCGCTTCTCCGTCTCCACCAGCTACATCCCGGTGGCGGGCCAGGACGTCCTCATGGGCTTCCTCGCCGTTGACTCGGAGACCGGCAGCACCGCCGGCAATCCGGCCGACAGCTACGGCGACATGAATCTGCTGGTGCTGCCGACCGCGAACCCGGTGAGCGCACCCCGCCAGGTGCAGAACACGTTCAACACCAACCCGGAGGTGTCGCGGGAGCTGAACCTTCTGCGCACCGGCAACTCCGAGGTCATCAACGGCAACCTGCTGACCCTGCCGATGGGCGGCGGACTGCTGTACGTGCAGCCCGTGTACGTGATGAGCTCCAGTTCCGGCGGCGGCACCTCGTATCCGCTGCTGCGCAAGGTCCTCGTCTCCTTCGGCGACAAGGTCGGGTACGCAGATACGCTGGATGAGGCACTGGATGCCGTCTTCGGCGGCGACTCCGGTGCGAACGCCGGTGATGCGGAAGTGCCCACCAAGGGCGAAGCCGGTGCCGTCGAGGGCGCCAACCCGGCACCGGGCACCGACGGCCAGCAGCCGAAGGACGGCGCGACGCCGCAGCCTTCGCCATCGCCGACCCCGTCGGCCGATCCATCGTCCCCGGCGGCGCCGGCGCCTGCCGATGCCGATGCCCTCACGAAGGCGCTCGACGACTTGGATGCCGCCCAGAAGGAGGCCGACAAGGCTCTGAAGGACGGTGACTGGGCCGCTTACGGTGAGGCGCAGAAGAAGATGGACGACGCCATCAAGCGCGCCCGCGAGGCCAACGGGAAGCAGTAGGCTGACGGGGACGGGCGTCAACCGGGCAAACCGGAGGTGAAAGTTTCCTGTCTCACGTTTGACGCCTCCGCGTTGGACATCGGAGGGGTGCCCGCGTAGATTAGAACATGTCGACGCGGGATGGAGCAGTTCGGTAGCTCGCCGGGCTCATAACCCGGAGGTCGTAGGTTCAAATCCTGCTCCCGCTACGAGATGAAGGCCCTGACCAGAGAAATCTGGTCAGGGCCTTTCCCTTACCCGGGAGCGGCTGGTCGCGGTGCCGTCGCGCCTGTGTCGGTCGATTCGTCGACGTATTCGGGGCTGTACGCGCTGACTTCCCCGAAAGTGCAGACGGATCGTTCGGCGTGGCCGCAGCGTGCGGAGGAGGAGTGCGGCGGTCGCAGGCTGCGCAGTGCGCGCATCGGGGGGGGGGCAGAGAAGCGCCCCGGCGGATTCACCACCGGGGCGCTGTTCATCATGTCGGCCCGTCCATCGGGTCGCCGCGCATATCAGGTCGCCACGAACATCAGGCCAACTGGACCGAGGGAGCCCAACTGGCCGAGCCAGGCGAGACAAGAGCCAGAATCAGTCGTCGCTGGGCTCCGCCTTCGCGAACGGCTGGCCCGCACGCACCAGGACGTCCTGGAACCAGTCCTGCTCCACGTTGAACGACTTGTGGCCGGCGATCCGATCGAACTCGATGGCGCGCAGGCGGTTGTCGTTGCCCTCGTCATGGCCGATCACGCCACTGCCGCCTTCGAGGGACACCTGCACGGCCAGATCCGTCATCGACTTGATGAGGCGCAGGTCCTCTGCATTCGCCTTCGCGGACCGCGCGAAGTACCCGGACTTCTGAACCATCACCTTTTCGGCGCCGAGCTTGTCCGCGAACTGCTTCGCGAACCAGTTGCCCGGGTTGATGGTATCGAGCTTGACGTGGCCGAACGGGTCGCGCGGCACCTCCTCGCCGTTCGCCTCCATCTCCGCAACGATCTCCGGGATGCCGGCACCCTCGGACAGGAAGATGTTGACGTTGCCGACCTCGTCCATCACAGCCTTCAGGCGCTTCGCCTCACGGTCGATGTCGATCTTCAGCTCCGGCAGGAAGACGGCGTGCACATCCCACTTCTCGGCATCGAGGCCGATCTCCGGGAGCCACTGCTGCTGAGCGTGCCACTGCTGGTAGAAGCGGGCGGCTTCAGCAGTGAGATAGCCGCAGGCGCGGCCCATGATCTCGTGGATGATGAGCATGCGGGGGTTCGAGCCGTGCTCAGCGATGATGTTCTGCGCGAACTGGCTGGTCTGCTCAGCGGCAGTCAGGGCGCCCAGGGACTGGCGCACCGGCACGATGTCGTTGTCGATCGTCTTCGGCAGACCCACCACGCGCAGTTCAGCGTCGTGCTCGTGGAGGTACGCCGCAAGGTCAGCGGCGGTGGTGTTCGTGTCGTCGCCGCCGATGGTGTGAAGGACATCGACCCCGTCGGCCTTCAGCTTCTCCGCCGCCACCTGCAGGGCGTTCTCGCCCTCCCTGATGAGGCCGCGCTTGACGAGGTCGTCGGTGTTGGTGAGCTTCACGCGGGAGTTGCCGATGGGGGAGCCGCCGAACTGGTGCAGCAGACCTGCGTTCCGGCGCACCGTCTGGTCCACGATGATCTTCTCGCCGGACAGCAGACCCCAATAGCCGTGGCGGTAGGCAATGATCTCAATGCTCGGGTCGAGCTCGGTGTAGCGCTCGATGAGGCCTCCCACAGCAGACGAGAGGCACGGCGCGTAGCCGCCCGCAGTCAGAAGTGCAACGCGTTTGACGGTCATATCTTCCCTTTCCATGGGTGCCCGGAAACAGCCGCCGCGATCAGGCGGCCGGGCAGGTCAACGGACACTGCCATCCTAGCGGCGGCGCCTGGGGAGGAAGGTCCTCGCAACAGGCCCCATGACCAGGGGATTCACTGCCGGCTCAGGCCTGCTGAGCGAGCGCCTCCAGGATCATCTCGTGCAGGTGCCCGTTGCTCGCCACGGCACCGTCGCCGAAGGGCCCCGGGGCACCGTCGAGGTCGGTGAAACGGCCGCCCGCCTCCGTTACGATCGGCACCAGCGCCGCCATGTCATGCAGCGCCAGCTGCGGCTCTGCAGCAGCATCGACAGCGCCTTCGGCGAGCAGCATGTAGCTCCAGAAGTCGCCGTACGCGCGGGTCCGCCAGAACCGCTGCATCAGATTGAGGAACTCGCGCAGGCGCCCCTGCTCCGCCCAGTTCGACAGGTCGGAGTACGACAGCGATGCGGCGTCCAGCGAACCCACGCCGGACACCTGCAGGCGCTTCGCGGACGACAGGCGCGGGCCGGTGAACGCACCGGCGTCCTTCGCAGCCCACCAGCGGCGCTTCAGGGCCGGCGCGGACACGACACCGACCACCACTTCGCCGTCCTCGACGAGTCCGATGAGGGTCGCCCACACGGGAACTCCGCGCACGAAGTTGGAGGTGCCGTCGATCGGGTCCACGATCCACTGGCGGGATCCCGTCCCGGTGGAGCCGAACTCTTCGCCGATGACCTGATCGCGGCTGCGGACCCGGGCCAGCTGTGCGCGGATCATCTCCTCCGCGGTGCGGTCGGCGTCGGTGACCTCGGTGAGGTCGGGCTTCGTCTCGACTGTCAGGTCCTGGGTCTGGAAGCGGGACAGGGTCTTCTGGTCGACCGCGTCGGCGAGGACGTGGGCGAGGCGCAGATCGTCGGAGAGGGAAGAGCTCATGGGCTCACCCTACCGATTCAGAGGTCCCAGGGGTTGTTCTTCCGCAGCGCGTCGTCCAGCCGCCGGAACGACGCCAGCCGCGCCGGTCCCGCCGGTCCCGCTGCACCCTGCTCCACCAGCGCGTCCATCGCGCAGTCGGGAGCGTCCTCGGCATGGGTGCAGCCGCGCGGACAGTTCTCCTCCAGGGCCGCGAGGTCAGCGAACGCACCCAGCAGTTCCTCGGGGGTGACGTGGCCGAGGCCGAACGAGCGCACACCGGGGGTGTCGATCACCCACCCGCCGCCGGGCAGCTGCAGCGCCAGCGCGGAGGAGGAGGTGTGGCGGCCGCGGCCGGTGACGTCGTTGACGTGGCCGGTGGCGCGGTCCGTGCCGGGCACCAGCGCGTTGATGAGGGTGGATTTGCCGACCCCCGAATGCCCGATCAGCACGCTGGTCTCCCCGCCGAGGCGCTGCCGGAGCTCATCCAGGCCGGCGATGGACCCGTCGGCCTCCCGGTGGGTGACCACGTACTCCACCCCGAGCGGGGCGTAGGTGGTGAGGAAGTCCGACGGGTCCTTCAGATCTGACTTGGTCAGGCACAGCAGGGGCCTGATGCCGGCGACGTAGGCGGCGACCAGGCAGCGGTCGATCATGCCTCCGCGGGGCTCCGGATCAGCCAGCGCCGTCACGATCACCATCTGGGTCGCGTTGGCGACCAGGGGACGCTCGGTGGAGTCGTCATCGTCAGCGGACCGGCGGAGGAAGGAGCTGCGCTCGTCGATGCGCACGATGCGCGCGAGGGTGTCGGTGCGGCCGGACGTATCGCCGGTCATGCCGACGACGTCACCGGGAACGATGGGGGAGCGGCCGAGGGCTCGAGCGCGCACAGCGGTGACCGAACGCTCGGCGTCCGTGCCGGCATCGATGACGGTCCGCCAGCGGCCGCGGTCCACCGCGACGACGCGGCCCGTGACGGCGTCGGAGAAGTCGGGGCGGTCCTTCGTGCGGGGCCGGGACCCGCGGCGGGATGGGCGGATGCGCACATCCGATTCGTCGTACGAGCCTCGAGGGCGACGACTCACCAGGTGCCTCCGGACCGCGCTTCCGCGTGCAGCATGGACAGCCACATGCCCACGAAGTCCGGCAGGGTCTTCTGCGTGGTCGCCACGTTCACAACGCGCACGTCCGGCACCTTCAGACCGATGATCGCGGCGGCGGTCGCCATGCGGTGGTCCTCATAGGTCTCCATCACGCAGCCGGTCAGCGGCTTCGGCGTGATCTCCAGGGAGCCTTCGTGCTCCACGACGTCGGCGCCGAGGCGACGCAGTTCGGTGGCGAGAGCGGCCACTCGATCGGTTTCGTGGCCGCGCAGATGCTTGATGCCCCGCAGGTGCGAGGGGGAGTCGGCGAGGACGGCGAGGGCGGCGATCGTCGGCGTCAGCTCGCCGACGGAGGACAGGTCGATGTCGATGCCGCGGATGTGTCCGGTGCCGCTGAACTCGACATCGCTGCCGATGCGCTCCACCTCGGCGCCCATCATCGGCAGAATGCGGGTGAAGTCCTGGCCGGGCTGCGTGGTGTGCTCCGGCCAGTTCGCGACCGAGACGCAGCCGCCCGTGGCGACGGCGGCGGCGATGAACGGTCCCGCGTTCGACAGGTCCGGTTCGATGGTGATGTCGCCGATCTCGAATTCGCCCGGCTCCACGGTCCATTCGTGGCGGCCGTCCACCACCCGGTGCTCGGCCGTGATGCCTGCGGCCTGCAGCAGCGCCACGGTCATATCGATGTGGGGGATCGACGGCAGCGAGTCGCCCACCTGACGCACGGTCAGCGGCGCCTCGCCGCGGACACCGGCGAGCAGCAGCCCGGAGACGAACTGGCTGGAGCCGCTGGAGTCGATCTCCACCACACCGCCGCGCAGGCTGCCGGTGCCGTTGACGGTGAACGGCAGGGAGGCCGACGGGTCCTCCCGGTCGATCCGCACGCCCTGCTGTTCGAGACCGTCGAGCAGCGGCGCCATGGGCCGGGCGCCAGCGGTGTCATCGCCGATGAAGCGCACCGGGCCGGAATGCAGAGCAGCGACGGCCGGAACGAACCGCATCACGGTGCCGGCGAGGCCGCAGTGGATGACCAGGGGGTCGTCGGTCAACAGGTCCTCACTGCTGTCCCGGGCGGCACGTCGGCCGTGGCCGCGGCGTTCGGTGGTCGCGCCCTGCTCGTTGAACGAGATCGGCGTGACGATCAGAGTCTCGCCGTCGGCTTCGAACGAGGCGCCGAGTTCGGTGAGCGCGTCGATCATCAGGCGGGAGTCGCGTGAGGCCAGAGCACCGGTGAGGCGCGTCGGGCTGCTGGCGAGGGCGGCGAGCACCAGCCAGCGGTTGGTCAGCGACTTCGAACCGGGGATGGTCACATGAGCATCCACGGGCCCTTCAGCGACAGGGGCGGACCACTGAACGTGCTGCACTGTGAATCGGGAGTCCTTAGTGAGGGGAGAGGAGAGGGCCTCAGGCCTTCTTGATCTTCTTGGCGAGCTTCTTGTCGAGCTTCTTCGCGGACTTCGAGCGCTCAGCCGCCTTCTGCGCCTTCTCCAGGTCCTTGCGCTTGTTCTCGGCGATCTTCTGGCCGCGCTCGATGGCGTGGTCCACGCGCCACGCGAGGCCCGGCTTGCCGTCGGTGTCGACGACGGCGAGCAGGACGCCGCCGAGCAGACCGAGATCGCCGGCGATGCGGCCGAGCTCCTCGAGGCGCTCCTTGCCTTCGAGCTCCCAGATGCGGCGGCGACCGCCGAGCGCAATGGTGGAGGAGAGCAGGAGAGCGCCGGCGGAGAACCGCGGCGCGCGGTTCAGGGCGAAGGCCACACCCGCAGCGGCTGCAACGCCGCCGAACACGCGCACGAGGGTCTGGGCGTCGGTCGGAATGCCGGCGCTGGTGACGTAGGAGTCGAGCTCGGGGAGTTCAACGGGCAGGCCGTCGACGACGCGCTGGGGACGCGCCACGGTGCGCGCCCCGTCGACGATGAAGGGGGCTGCGAGCAGCGGGCGAGCGATGCGGCGGACAACAGACATGGTTACCTCACGGTTTTCTCTCTATGACAGAAGTCGCTGATAGCCTAACGCACATGACCCCGAACACTGTCGGAAAACCGGCCCCTGAACACTATGTCTGACCAGCCGGATCATGCGACCACGGGCTCAGCGGAGGCCCTGAGCGACGACGAGTTCGAAGCCGAAGCCCTCACCCATCTGGACTCCCTCTACGGCGGCGCACTGAAGCTCGCCCGCCACCAGCAGGACGCGGAGGACCTCGTCCAGGAGACGTACGCGAAGGCCTACCGGGCCCGGAACTCCTTCCGGCCGGGGACGAACATGCGCGCCTGGCTGTTCCGGATCATGCACAACGCGTTCATCTCCGGTTACCGCAAACAGCAGCGCCGCCCGCAGGAGTCCGCCGGTGACGGCGTGGAGGACTGGCAGCTGCACCGCGCCGAGTCCCACACCAGCACCGGTCTGCGCAGCGCGGAGACCGAAGCCCTGGAGGCGCTGCCCGATTCGGACATCAAAGAGGCCCTGAACAATCTGCGGGAGGACTACCGCGAGGCGGTGTATCTGGCGGATGTCGAAGGGTTCTCCTACAAGGAGATCGCCGAGATCATGGAGACGCCGATCGGCACCGTCATGTCCCGGCTCCACCGCGGCCGCGCGCAGCTGCGCGACCAGCTCGAGCAGTACGCCCGCAGCCGTGGCTACCTGCGCGATGAACCGGGGGAGGAGCAGGCATGAGCGGAGCCACCTCTGGTCGATGGAATGAATCCGATCCGCGCGGCGTTGTCCCCGACGACCAGCCGATGCCAGCCCGGCCTGTGCCAGCAGAGAGGAGCGCGCCCATGCGGAATGCGGACGACCCGGCGAACGGTCTGAGCGATCCCGCGGCGCACATGAACGGTCCTGCGGAGCGCATGGACGATCCCGCGGCGCGGCTGCGGGCGCGGGTGGACCAGGCGCTCGCCGCGGGCCTGACCCCCAGTGAGATCGCCGAGCTGGAGGCCCACCTGGGCGACTGCATCAACTGCGCCCGCGAAGTGGAGCGCGCCCGCCGCATTCAGGCCCTGCTGCGCGCATCCTGTCGCGAGGAGCGGGCCCCTCGGGAACTGCGCGAGAGGATCCGCGTCACCTACCGCGAAGTCCGCATCACCTACCGTCGCGGTGGCTGACCGCCAGAACCGCGCCGATGACACGAAGGAGCGCCCGGACTGATCGTCCTGGGCGCTCCTTCATCACTGGAACCGGAACGGTTCAGCAGTTGGGGCGACGGCCATGGTTGGCGCTGCTCTTACGACGCGCCTTGCGCTTGCGTCCACGCTTGCTCATCACGCACTCCTTTCGTGCAGTCATCACGGGAAGCTGCCCGAAGGCAACCCCGCTATTGTGCCACAGTCCAGCGCCGTCAGCGCGGTTCGAGGAACTGTGAGAAGTCCGAATGCAGCACGAGCCAGGCGATGAGGCCGTAGCCGGTCTGCGTGGGGATGTCCCGTTCGGAGCGGGCCACATCACCCATGTACTGCTCGTGGTGCATCAGCGCTGCGACCGGGTCCACGTAGGGGATCCGTCGGCGCGCGCACACATCGTTGAACGCACCGGAGAGCTCGAAGACCTTCTCGGTCTTCGCTCGATCGGCCGACGGCGCCGGGCCCACCACGAACGTGGGGAACTTGTAGCGCTCCAACCCGTCGAGAACGGTCGCGAGGTTGAGGCGCGACCGCGCCAGCGACAGCCCAGAGTCCACATCGGCGCTGCCAAGGGACAGGACCACGCGGTGATCGGTGGGGTACTCCTCGTCCCGCTCGATGAGGCGCTCCAGATCCTCCTGCCAGCGCACCGCCAGCTGCGCCGTGGTCTCCCGCGGCATGGCGGCGGTGAACACGTCCACCCGTGCCTGGCCGTCGTTGTGGCGGGCGACTGCGCGTCCGAGCCATCCGAGGGCCTTGGCGTCGCCGGCACCGGCGAGCAGCTCATCGCCGAGAGCGACGAGCCGAACCCGTCGGGCCGGGTCCTGCTGGTCTTCGGAGAATGAGTTCACGAGCAAGCCTCCAGGTGGGATCGATGGGGGAGATCGACGGACCTCCCAACCCTAACCGGTCATCGTGCGAACGCGCTGTCCATCAGGCGCTCGAACTCCGCAACGTGCCGCTTCATGGTGCCGGCCGCGGGCGATGCGGACGCCGGGCGCGCCGCCACAGTCAGCGGAACGCGCACATGCTCAGCGAAGTTCATGGCGATGTACTGCCACGCACCCTGGTTCGACGGCTCCTCCTGCACCCAGCGGACGTCGGCGCCGTCGTACACGGACAGCGCCTCGCGGATCTCCTGGGTCGGCAGCGGGTACAGCTCTTCGATGCGGACGATGGCGACGTCATCGGCCCCGCGCTTCTCCCGCTGCGCCACGAGGTCCCAGTAGACCTTGCCGGAGCACACCAGCACCTGCTGGATGGCCGACGGGTCCTTCGTTCCCTCGGTGATCACCGGACGGAACGAGCCGGAGGTGAAGTCCTCCACGGACGAGGTCGCAAGCTTGTTGCGCAGCATCGACTTCGGGGTGAAGACGATCAGCGGGCGGCGGCGCTCCCGCTTCGCCTGGCGGCGCAGCAGATGGAAGTAGCTCGCCGGAGTGGACGGCATCGCCACCCGCATGTTGTTCTCCGCGCACAGCTGGAGGAAGCGCTCGGGGCGGCCGGAGGAGTGGTCCGGTCCCTGGCCCTCGTAGCCGTGCGGCAGCAGCATGACCAGCGAGGACCGCTGCCCCCACTTCTGCTCAGCGGAGGAGATGAACTCGTCGATGATGGTCTGCGCGCCGTTGACGAAGTCACCGAACTGCGCCTCCCACAGGACCAGCGACTCGGGGCTCTCCGCGCTGTAGCCGTACTCGAAGCCGAGGGCGGCGAACTCGGAGAGGGAGGAGTCGTACACGTTGAACCGCGCCTGGCCCTCGCCGAGGTGCAGCAGCGGCGTGTAGGTGTCCTGGTCCTCACGATCGATCAGCACACCGTGGCGCTGAGTGAAGGTGCCGCGGCGGGAGTCCTGGCCGGCGAGGCGAACGCGGGTGCCCTCCATGAGCAGGGAGCCGAACGCCAGGATCTCGCCGAAGCCCCAGTCGATGTCGCCCTCGCGGGACATCTCCTGCCGCTTCTCGGTCAGGGACTTCAGCTTCGGGTGGATCTCGAAGGTGTCCGGGTAGTCGACGTGCGCGGTGCCGATGGTCTCGAGCACGGAGGCGTCGACCGCAGTCTCTGCTTCGACCTCGCCGTAGTCGGGTTCGTCGCCCTGCTGCGACATGGGCTTCTCCAGGCCCTTGACCGCACCGTCCTTCTTCGCGTCCTTGCCAGCTTCACGGGCACCGGCGAACGCCTGGTCGAGGTGCTGCTTGAAGTTGTCCACCACATGCTGCAGCTCGTCCTCGGAGAGGTCGCCGCGCTCCAGCAGGGTCTCGGTGAACAGCTTGCGGACGCTCGGCTTCTTCTCGATGAGGTCGTACATCAGCGGCTGGGTCATCGAGGGGTCGTCGCCCTCGTTGTGGCCCCGGCGACGGTAGCAGACCATGTCGATGACCACGTCGCGGTGGAACTTCTGGCGGTACTGGAACGCCAGCTCGGCGGCGCGGATGCACGCCTCCGGGTCGTCGCCGTTGACGTGGAAGATCGGCAGCTGCGTGCCCTTGGCGATGTCAGTGGAGTAGAACGACGACCGCGAGGAATCGGGCAGCGTGGTGAAGCCGATCTGGTTGTTGATGATGACGTGGATCGTGCCGCCCGTACGGTAGCCGCGCAGCTCCGAGAGGTTGAGGGTCTCGGGCACCACGCCCTGACCGGCGAACGCCGCATCACCGTGGATGAGGATCGGCAGCACCGGGAATTCGCTGCCGCCGAGCTCCAGGCGGTCCTGCTTCGCACGCACCACGCCCTCGAGCACGGGGTTGACCGCTTCGAGGTGGCTGGGGTTCGCAGCGAGGTACACCTTCGTGGTGTCGCCGTCGAGCGAGGTGTAGGAGCCCTCGGTGCCGAGGTGGTACTTCACATCACCGGAGCCGACGCCCTGAGCGGTGCCCTCGAACTCCTGGAAGATCTGCGAGTGGCTCTTGCCGGCGATGTTCGCCAGCACGTTGAGGCGCCCGCGGTGCGGCATGCCGATGCAGACCTCCTTGACGCCGTCGCGCGCGGCGTCGGTCAGAATCGAGTTCAGCAGCGGGATCATCGCTTCGCCGCCCTCGAGGGAGAAGCGCCTCTGGCCCACGAACTTGGTCTGCAGGAACGTCTCGAACGCTTCGGCTGCGTTGAGGCGGTCCATGATGTGGGTGAGCTGGTCCTTCGTGAAGGGGCGGCGCTTGTTCTCCACCTGCTCCTGCACCCAGTTGCGCTCCTCCGGGTCGGTGAGGTGCATGTACTCCACGCCCATGGTGCGGCAGTACGCATCGCGCAGCACCCCGAGGATCTCGCGCAGGGTCATGCTGTCCCGGCCGCCGAGACCGCGCGTGGGGAACGTGCGGTCGAGGTCCCACAGGGTGAGGCCGTACGTCTCCACGTCCAGGTCCGGATGGCGGCGCTGGCGGTACTGCAGCGGGTCGATGTCCGCCATCAGATGGCCGCGGGTGCGGTACGCGTGGATCAGGTCCATCACGTGCGCGAACTTCTCCTGCGGGGAGTCCTGCATCGGGTTGTCCGCCACCCACCGCACGGGCTCGTAGGGGACGCCGACGGACTCGAACACGCGGTCGTAGAAGCCGTCGAGGCCGAGCAGCTTGTCCGCCATCACCTTGAGGAACTCGCCCGAGGCGGCGCCCTGAATGATGCGGTGGTCGTACGTGGAGGTCAGGGTCATGACCTTGGAGACCGCAAGCTGCGCGAGGGTCTCCTGGCTGGCGCCCTGGAACTGCGCAGGGTAGTTCATCGCGCCGACGCCCACGATCGTGCCCTGGCCCTTCATGAGGCGGGGGATCGAGTGGACGGTGCCGATGCCACCGGGGTTGGTCAGCGACACCGTGGTGCCGGTGAAGTCCGCCATGGTCAGCTTGTTGGCGCGGGCACGGCGCACGATGTCCTCGTACGCCTGCCAGAAGCCGTGGAAGTCGTACTTCTGCGCCGCCTTGACGTTGGGGACCACGAGACCGCGGGACCCGTCGGGCCGCGGCATGTCGATCGCGAGACCGAAGTTGATGTCCTCGCGCTTGAGCAGGACCGGCTTGCCGTCCTGCTCATCGAAGCCGTTGTTCATGTCGGTGATCTCGGTGATCGCCTCGATCATGGCGAAGCCGATGAGGTGTGTGAAGGAGACCTTGCCGGCGCGGCGACGCTTGAGGTGGTTGTTGATGACGATGCGGTTGTCGAACAGCAGCTTCACCGGGACATCGCGCACCGAGGTCGCGGTGGGGACGGTCAGCGACTCGTCCATGTTGCGCACCACGGCGGCGGCGGGGCCGCGCAGCTTCACCGGGGTCGGCTCATTGGTCGCCTGCGCGGGCGCGGCGGAGGAATCGTCCTTCTTCGCGGGGCGGTCTGAGGTGGTTGAGACCCCGGCCTTCTTCTCCGCGGCATCGACCTTCTTCGCAGCCGAGGACTTCGCGGCGGGTGCGGCATTCGTCGGCGCGGCCTTCTTCGGCGCAGCCTTCGTGGACTCGGCCTGCTTCGACTCGGCCTTGGCGGCGGGGTTCGATGCCGCCGGGGCGGGGGACTCGTCCGCGCCCTTCTCAGCGGTGCCGGAGGACTCCCGGGAGCGGAAGAACTCCGCCCAGGACGAATCCACACTCGAGGGGTCCTCTCGGAACTGTGCGTGCAGCTCGTCGACCAGCCACTGGTTCGGGCCGAACTCGGCCTCAGCAGTGTCGTTCGTGCTGTGTGTCTGCTCTGACACTCTGGGATCGCCAACTTTCGCTTCCGGACGATTGATCGGATCCAGCCTAGCGGAATTCGGGGCACTCACCCCACCGCGGACAGCGGCTTTTACCAGGTCCTGACCGCTGAGCCGGACACAGTGGCGATTCCTGCCCCAGGCGCCGCTCGAATGAGCAGGATCAGAGGGCGGCGGGATCCGTCGGCAGCG
>NZ_JAKRNG010000034.1:0-22453 GCF_022347125.1 Helcobacillus sp. ACRRO | reverse complement strand
GGGCCAAGGCGGGTCGCCGGGGCCGCAGTTGGCGGCGGCAAACGGCACCGGCGCCAGAGGGCGGGGGTCAGAGCGCGCCGGTGTCAGACGGCGCAGGCGGCGCAACCGGCAGCGCGCGCCGGCGTCAGAGGCTGTCGGCGACCACGGGGATCGGCGCGGTCGAGACACGCGTCCGGCGCGCGCGCCCGAGCCGCCCGAACCGGCTGAGCCGCCCGAACGCGCGAGGCCACGGCAGCGCGCTGGGCCACGGGAACGGGCGGGGCCGCATCGTCACCAGCAGCAGACCGGCCACCATCACACAGCCGGCCACGATCGTCGCCGCAGTCAGCTCCTCACCCGCCACCACGTGGCCGGCGACCATGCCGACCACCGGCACGAGAGTCGCGAGGGGCGCCACCTGGCTCGCGGGGTAGGTGGACATGAGCATCGTCCAGATACCGGTCGCGATCGCTGATGACAGCAGGGACAGGAAGCCGAGCGCCAGCCACATCGTCAGCGCTTCCGGCCCCACGAAGGAGGCGAGACCGGCCGCGGTGACAGCCGGGCCGTCCACCACAACCGCGGCGATCAGCATCGGGATCGGCACCGCGATCGACATCCACATGGCGAGCGCGAACGGACGGTCACTGCGGATATGGGCAGCGGTGATGTTGCCGAACGCCCAGGCGAGGCCGGCGAGGATGCACAGCAGCACCGGCAGCAGGGAGGTTGCCTCCGCGCGCTGCACGCTGGCTCCGCCGAGGCCGATGAGGCACAGCACCAGGCCGATCAGAACCTGCCGGGAGGGGCGCTGGCGCAGCAGCAGGACACCGAGGATCACGGTGAACGGGGCGGACACCTGCATGATCAGGGAGCTCAGGCCCGTCGGCAGGCCGGTGCGCATCGCCGCGAACAGGAACCCGAACTCCAGGGAGCCCATGAGCGTGCCGTACAGCAGAATCCACCGCCACTTCACGGCGGGCCGCGGCACGAACAGGACCGCGATGATCGCCACGGGGATGAACCGCAGCGCCACCAGGAGGATCGGGCTGATGTGGGCCATCGCGGCGTCGGCGACAATGAACTGCAGGCCCCACAGAAGAATGCAGAGGGCCCCGATGAGCTGGTGGAACAGACGCATGAGCTCTATGAGACCGCGCCGAATCCGTTCAGCACAAGCACGAACTTCTGCACCGACTGTGAAGCTGAGCTTTAGAATGAGGGGCATGGATCCCCGCCGCCTCGTTCTGCTCAGCGAATTCGCCGAACGTCGATCCATCACGGCGACCGCTACCGCTCTCCACCTGACCCCGTCGGCCGTCTCCCAGCAGCTCAAAGCGCTGGAGAAGGAGGCCGGGGCGCCCCTGGTGGAGCCGCGCGGCCGCGGCCTGGAGCTCACCGCCCTCGGCGCCGCTCTCGCCGACACCGCGGTCGAGATCCGCACCGCCCTCGCCCGCGCCCGCGCCGTCGCCGATGAGCACGTGCTCGGCGTGGCCGGCACGGTCCGCATCGCCATGTTCCCCAGCAGCGCGGAGCTGCTGCTGCCGGGCGCGATGTCGATGCTGCGCGAACGCACCCCGTCCCTGCTGATCGACCCGGTGATCCTCGATGCGCAGGAGTCGGAGTTCGCCCGCCTCGTGCCCGACTTCGACATCGTGCTGGCGCACAACGTGTCCGGAGCGGGGGCGTGGATGAGCCCGTCGAGCAGCACCCAGCTGCTGCTGACGGAGCCGCTCGATGTGGCGGTCGCGCCCGATCATCCGCTCGCCGAGCGCGATGAGGTCAGCGCCGCCGAACTCGCGGACGAATCCTGGATCAGCGTGCCGCACGACTTCCCATTCGAGCATGCGTTCACTCGCCTGGAGCGGCTGATGGAGCAGCCGCTGACGGTGGTGGCGCGCCTGCCTGATCTGCGCACGATCGAGGCGCTGATCGCCACCGGGCACGGCATCGGTCTGGTCTCGCGGTTCACGGTGGCGGCGGACAAGGTGCGCACGCTGCGGCTCGCGGAGTTCCAGCCCACGCGGCAGATCTACGCGCTCACCCGGGCGGAGCATGCGAGTTCGCCGGCGGTCCGACGGGTGCTGGACGTCCTGGTGGAGGCCGGCTGGGAGGTGGAGAGGGCGGTGGCCGACGGGGCTGCGCAGTGAGCTCGACTCCCGCACCTCGGACTCCTCTGCCCGATTGTTGAACATTCCGCCCTTCCTGCCGGTTGGGAGCCTATGGTGGGATGAAATGGAACACAGAACAGTCAGCCGCAAGCCCGGCCAGCCCTTCGCGCAGACCTTCACCGACGCTCAGCGCGAGATCGCTGACGCCACCATCCGCGTGATCGCGGAGCAGGGCTTCGATGTGGTCAGTGTGCGCACCGTCGCCAAGGCGTCCGGCTTCTCCGCGGGCAGCGTCCAGTACCACTTCGGCACGCGGCAGGAGATCCTCATCGCGGCCCTGGTCCGCACGGTGCAGCGGTGCGGCGACCGCGCCGATGAGCACCCGAGCCAGCCGCTGCTGTTGGATTCGATGACGCTGAAGCTGTCCGAAGTGCTGCCGATCGGTCCGGTGCAGCGCGAGGACCTCGCCGCGTGGATCGCGTATTCGGCGGCGTCGTCCACACGCGATTGGCTGGCGCCGCTGCATACGGAGGCGGTGGAGATCGCTCGTCGGCGCGTCGAGCTGTCCCTGCAGCGCGCGGAGCGCAACGGCACGCTCGCCCCCGGGCTCGACCCCGTGTGCGGGTCCCGCCTCATCTCCGCCATGGTCAACGGTCTGACCGTGGAGTTCCTCAACACGGAGCCCTCCCCCGGTGAGATGCGCACCCTTCTGCGCACCGGCCTGTCCCGCTTCATCCTCGAAGAGGACTGACCGTCGCTGGGCAACAGTTCGGCAACAAAGCGCAGTCACGCGCATTCTCCGGCCTCCCCGTTGTTACCGTGAGCGGAGTCCATCACCGGTTCACGGGCACGAGGGGGCACTGCACCGATGACCGACTCGTCGCAGCACCGAGGTCGATTCCGACTTCCCGCTGCTCTTCTCGGAATCCTGACCGTCGCCGCGGTCATCGCACTGGCGATCATTCAGCCGTGGGCGCCTTCGCCGACGAAGTCGCCGGAGGCGCCGGCTGCCGCTGACAGCACCGATGGTCTCGACTCTGCCGCGGACCCTCTACCGGTCATGCCGGATGAGCCGGCGGCCACCACGCGCATGGGTGAGCGGGAGCGCCTGTTCGGCGACATCACGCCGAAGTCCATCACTTCCAACCGGCACGGCACACTGCTGGCCTCGAACATGATGTACAGCCACTCCATCACCGTGTTCGACGCCGAGACCCGCACCAGCCGGGACCTCTCGGACTCCGTGGACCTCACCGAGCTCGGCGTGGACGGCTTCCCCGGCATCACCAAGGGCGCGCCGGTGGAGTCCGCGTGGACGGCCGACGGGCGCTACGCGTACGTCTCGCAGTACACCCTCTACGGTGAGGGCGCCGGCCGTGCAGGCAACGACAAGTGCCTGGACCGCGAGCAGATCCGCAACTCCGTGCTCCTGCGCTACGACACCGAGAAGCACGCCTGGGATCAGGCGATCGAGGTGGGCCGGGTCCCGAAGTACGTGGAGATCTCCCCCGATGGCCGCACCGCGCTCGTCTCCAACTGGTGCGACTCCACCATCTCTGTGGTGGACCTCGAACGGGGTGAGGAGACTGCGCAGATCCCCGTGGATGCAGCGCCGCGCGGCATCGTGATCCTGCCGGACAACCGCACCGCATACGCAACCGCGATGTACGCCGACGAGCTGTACCGGCTCGACATCGAATCAGGCACCAGCGAGTTCGTGATGAAGACCGGCCGCAAACCGCGCCACCTCACCCTCTCCCCGGACGGCTCGCGCATGTACCTGACGCTCTCCGGCGCGGACCGCCTGCTGGCGCTGGATCCCGCCACCGGCGAAGTGGTGGACGAGACCCGCACGAGCCGGGAGCCGCGCTCCATGACGATCTCGGCCGACGGCACCGCCCTGTACGTCGTGAACTACTACGAGAACACGGTCTCGAAGTTCGACGCGGCGACCCTCGAGGAGCTGCAGCGCGAACCGGTGGGCACCCGCCCGATCGGCGTTGCGTACGAGCAGACCACCGGCACCGTCTGGGTCGCGAACTACGCCGGCAGCGTGGACGTCTTCGACGACACGCTCAGCGCAGAGGAGACCGAGGAGACCGAGGAGGCCGACGGGGACCGCGCCTCCGATGCACCAGCTTCTGACGGCGGCCGCTGACCGTCACGCCAGCGCGAGGGTCCTGCCCTGCCATCGGCGGCGCAGCCACCGGTCGTGCGATGCCACGATGATGCACCCGTCGGCTTCCGAGATCGCATCCTCCAGCGCCGTCACCAGGTCCAGGGACAGGTGGTTGGTCGGCTCGTCCAGCAGCAGAACGTCCGGCGGGTCCGCGAGCAGCACGGCGAGGTCGAGGCGTCGGCGCTGCCCCACGCTCAGCGCCCCGACCTCTCGGGTGAGGTCCCGCGGCCGGATCAGCCCGAACCGCGCCAGCGGCATCCGCTCGGCCCGCTCCTCCCCCACGGCGTCGGCATAGGAGTCGACGACTCGGCGGTGGGATTCCGCGGGGGCGGTCTCCTGGGTGAGGAGGCCGACGGAGGCGCCGTTCAGCAGGGTCAGGGTGCCGCTCGTCGGTGCGAGACGACCGGCGATGACCTGGAGCAGGGTTGACTTCCCGGCTCCATTCGGGCCTGTGACCAGGAGCTTCTCCCCGGCGGACAGGGTGAACGAGGTCGGCTGCAACCGGCCCGAAACAGCAGCTTGAGCCGCTGAGACGACCGCGCCGCTCAGCGTCCGACCCGGGGGCATCCCCGCGAACTGCAGCTCATCGGCAGGTCGCCGGACCTGGTTCTCTTCCAGGTCGTCGAGGCGCCGGCGGGCGTCCTTGACCCGTCGGGACACCACGACGGCGTTGCGGTCGGCGTAGAACTTCTTCGCAATCCGGGTCTCGCTGCGCGGGGTCCAGTCGGTGTGCCCCACCTGCTGGTCGTCACGGACCCGGCGCCGCAGTCGCCGCAGCTCCTCCTGCTCGTCCTCGTACTGCTGCTGCCATCGCCGGCGCGCATCGGCCTGCGCCGCGCGGTAGTCGGTGAACGTTCCGGTGAAGCGGGTGGCGCCGATCGCGGCGTCGGCGTCCCCGCCCTGGTCGCGCACTGCCGCCATGGCGACGGGACCGGGATCGAGGTCGAGCAGAGCCGTGACGGTGTCGTCGAGGAAGGCGCGGTCGTGGCTGGACATCACGATGGGGCCGGGGTGCGCCGCGAGGACTCCGGCGACGAACGCGGCCGCATCGTCGTCGAGGTGGTTCGTGGGTTCATCGAGCAGCAGCAGGTCCGGCGCCTGCAGCAGGAGACAGGCGAGGCCGAGGCGGGCCCGCTGGCCGCCGGAGAGGGTGACGGTGCTCCGCGACCTGTCGACCCCGCCGAGCCCCACCCCGTCCATCATGGTTCCGACCCGTGCGCTCACGTCCCACGCGCCGAGGCGGTCGGCGGTGTCCACGGCGGCGGCGAGGGCCTGTGCGGCGGCGGGGTCGTCGGGGTCGGCCGCGAGCCGGTCGCCGAGGCGGCCGACGGATTCGGCGGCGGCGCGGACCTCGGAGGTGGCGTCGTCGAGCGCCGCACCGACGGTGAGATGCGGATCCAGGTGCGGTTCCTGCGGGAGCAGACCAGTGCGGGGGTGGGTGCCGTGGGCGGCGATGAGCTCCACTCTTCCTGCATCGGGGTGAAGTTCACCGGCGAGGATGCGCAGCAGGGTGGTCTTGCCGGCGCCGTTCTCGCCGATCAGGCCGATCCGTTCCCCGGCGGGGACGGAGAAGGAGACATCCGCGAGGACGCGGCGGTCCGGGTAGGAGAACGAGATCCCGTCGGCCCGCAGGTGTGATCCGGAGGTGAAGGCCGACGGGTGCTGATGAGCGTGGTGAAGTGCGTGCTGGTGGCGCATGGTGATCCTGGTGGTCGGCGCCGCCGAGCCGTCGACGACGCGCAGACGTGCGCGCATGCCGGTGCGGCGGCGGGTGGGAGTCCTGCCGGGCGCTCGGGGCGCTCACGGGCGCAGGACGGGGACGGGATCACTCACAGGCTCATGCGTCCACCGTACGGATCGGGCCGGGGCGCGTCCACTGAATTACGTCGATCCACCGGCTCCAGGATAAGAGTTATCCTGGAGCCGGAAGGGCGGGCGCTCCAGGTTAGTGATTATCTCGGACGCGGAGTCCCCCGATTTCAGCAGGGCGTTGATGGAGGTGCGGGGTGGGCAGGCGAACAGCTCTCTTCTGGGAGAACCGCTACGAGTCGGGAGTGCCGCGCCGCGAGCGCCGGTCCGGCGAATTCTTCGCATACATCCCGGATCCGCTGCAAGGGCTTCCACTCCGAGTCAGTGCCGAGACCGGACAGGCCGTGGCGCGAGCTGAACGCGCCGTCCAGCGCCTCGGCGGTGCCCGCATGCACGACCTCGCTCTGGTCTCGCGGTTCTTGTTGAGGTCAGAGGCGATCGCGTCGTCCTTCATCGAAGGCATCGCCCCGAACCCGAAGAACATCGCCCTGGCTGAACTGTCCGAGTCCGACGAGCCCGTCCTGGGCCTGTCGGAAGCCGCGCAGCAGGTGGCCCGGAACATGACGATCGTGCGAACCGCGACCCAGGCGCTCGCTTCGGTCGACCAACTGACACCAGGCGACCTCGAGGAGCTGCAGATCGCGCTTGTCCAGGAGCGGCCCGACCTCCAGGGCGTGCGCATTCAGCAGAACTGGGTGGGTGGTTCGAGCTACCACCCGCTGGAGGCCGCACATGTCCCCCCACCCGCTGCGCTTCTCGACGACCTGATGCGGGACCTCACCGACTATCTTTCGGGGGCGGCACACTCCCCGATCATCCAGGCCGCACTGGCGCACGCCCAGTTCGAGACCATCCATCCCTTCCCTGATGGGAATGGGCGCGTAGGGCGAGCCCTGATCCACACGGTGCTGACCCGGCGTGGACTCACCCCGGATGCGGTTCTGCCCGTCAGTCTGATCCTCGCCACCCGGCGGGACGAGTACGTGGCGGGACTGACGGCGTTCCGCTTCGAGGGCGAGCCCGATTCACCGGAAGGTGTTGCGGGGATCAATCGGTGGGTCACTGTGTTCGCTGATGCTGTCGGCCACGCAGCTGAGCAGGCGCTGGTGCTGGAGCGCGAACTCACCCAGTTGCGCAACGAGTGGCAGAGCATGCTCGAAGAGGGGCGACGCCGCGCGGGCCGGGTCCGGGCACCGAGGCGCACATCAGCGGTGCTGATGGTGCTCGAGGGCCTCCCCGGGACCCCAATCCTGACGCCCGCGACTGTGGTCCGCATGCACGGCACGTCCCTGTCGGGCGCCGCGAGCGCCCTGAGCGAGCTCGCTGAGTACGGCATCCTGTCCACCGTCTCCATTGGGCGGGGGAACCGGGCCTACATGTCGCCTGATGTCCTGAACCTGATCACCGTGCGCGAGCGCGCCCTTGCCAGCCCCGCGTTCGATACCGCGGTCTCGCCCCCGAGCTGGAAGGTGCCTGCCCTGCCGCCCGAGGGGCGGTGAGCGCCGCCGCCTGTTGCGCATTCAGCTAGGCGCTTCGACGCGCCGCCCAAGGGGAGTTGACGGGGATCGCCGGCACCCGGATCTCCAGGCGATCATTCATACCAAAAATATACGAGGCCTTTCGAGGATGTAGACGCGATCCTACGTTTCCGCAGGTAGAGGCACTGAAGAAGGGCCGCACCAGAGGCCGACATTGGTAGAGGGCCGCAGGCGGAGGTGTACGAACACCGCGCTGGCGCCTACTGCGCCATGTCCTTGAACCGCGAATAGTGCCCCTCGAACGCCACCGGGATCGTCGCGGTGGCGCCGTTGCGGTGCTTCGCCACGATCAGGTCCGCCTCGCCGGCGCGCGGCGACTCCTTCTCGTAGTAGTCCTCGCGGTGGATCAGCACGATCAGGTCCGCGTCCTGCTCGATCGACCCGGACTCGCGCAGGTCGCTCATCATCGGGGTCTTGTCCGTGCGCTGTTCGCTGCCGCGGTTCAGCTGCGAGATCGCGATCACCGGCACCTCGATCTCCTTCGCGAGGAGCTTGAGGGCACGGGAGAACTCCGACACCTCCTGCTGACGGGACTCCACCCGCTTGCCGGAGCTCATCAGCTGCAGGTAGTCGATCACCACGAGCTGCAGATCGTGCTTCTGCTTCAGTCGGCGGCACTTCGCGCGGATCTCCATCAGCGTCATGTTCGCCGAATCGTCCATGAACAGGGGCGCGTCCGAGATGCGGCCCATGGCGCGGGCGAGGTTCTGCCAGTCCCGGTCATCCATCGTGCCGTCGCGCATGCGGCTCATCGGCACCTGCGCCTCCGCACTCAGCAGACGCATCGTGATCTCCGTGCGGTCCATCTCCAGGGAGAAGATGACGGAGGTCTTCCCGTTGTGGATGGAGGCGGAGCGCAGCACATCCATGCCGAGCGTGGTCTTACCCATCGCGGGTCGGCCGGCGAAGATGATCATCTGGCCGCCGTGCAGACCCTGGGTGAGCTCATCGAACTGCTGGAACCCCGTGGGGATGCCGGACACTTCACCGCCGCGGCCCTGCACCGCCTCGATCGTGTCCACCGTTTCCTCAATGGTCTCCGCCAGCGGTACGAAGTCCTCGGAGGCGCCGCGCTCGGTCACCGCGTAGATCTGCGCCTGCGCTTCGTTGACGACCGCGTCGACCTCGCCGCCCTCGGTGGCGTAGCCGAGCTGCACGATGCGGGTGCCGGCCTCCACCAGCTTCCGCAGGGTGGAGCGCTCCGCGACGATGTCGGCGTAGTAGCCGGCGTTCGCGGCGGTGGGAACCATGTCGATGAGGTCCGCAAGGTACGCGGAGCCGCCGATGCGCTGCAGTTCGCCGCGCTTGGAGAGCTCATCGGACACGGTGAGGAGGTCCGCCGGTTCGCCGCGGCCGTACAGGTCGATGATCGCTTCGTAGATGAGCTCGTGCGCGGGGCGGTAGAAGTCGCCCGAGCGCACCCGCTCCACCACGTCCGCGATCGCGTCCTTGGACAGCATCATGCCGCCGAGGACACCGCGCTCCGCTTCGAGGTCCTGCGGCGGCAGGCGGTCCATGCCCGGGTCGCTGCCGGGCTCGTACACCTGGTTCGTGCTCATCGATGCATCCTCCCCCGCCGGTGCGCCGTCGCGGCGCGTCAGTCCATTGTCGTGTTCAGCAGCTCAAGAACGCGCCCCGGGTCCGTATCCGGGTTGGTGAACACGAGCCGAAGGAGTGTCTCACCTTCGTGCTTCGTGGGCACACACAGCATCAGCCCGTCGTGAGCAAGTCGCTCCGACCAGGCGGTGTACTGCTCCGGGCCCCAGCCGACGCGGCGGAACACCACCACGGACAGCTGCGGCTCCACCACCACCTCGAGGTGGTCGGCGGCGCGGATCCCGTCGGTCACCTCGCGGCAGATCTCCAGCGTCCGCTCGATCGCGGCCGTGTACTTCGCGGTGCCGTGCGTGGCGAGCGAATACCAGAGCGGCAGCCCGCGGGTGCGGCGCGACAGATGCGCCGCGAGGTCCGACGGGTTGACGTCCGTCCGCACGATCTGGTCGAGGTACTCGGCGTGCTGGGCGTGTGCCTGGTACGCGAACGTGGGGTCGCGGTACAGCAGCGCGCAGCAGTCGTAGGGCGCGAACAGCCACTTGTGGGGGTCCACGATGAAGGAGTCGACCTCCTCGATCCCCTCGAAGCGGTGACGCACCGACGGGGCCGCGAGCGCCGCTGCGCCGTACGCCCCGTCCATGTGCACCCAGAGGCCGCGCTCGTGCGCGACCCTCACGATGGATGCGAGGTCATCGACGATGCCGGCGTTGGTGGTGCCGCTGGAGGCGACGACGGCGAACACGTTCGGGTGCTCATCGAGCACAGGGGCGAGGTTGTCGCCGGACAGCCGGCCCTGCTCGTTGAGCTCCACGGTGACGACTTCGCAGTCGAGCAGGGACGCGTTGGAGCGGATGGAGGAGTGGGCGCTGGTGGCGCAGGCGATGGCGAAGCCCTCCGGCGGCCGGCCGTTCGGGTAGCGCCCGTCGGCCTCCCACCTGGTCTTCGCACGCTGCCGGGCGGTGGCGAGCGCGGACAGGTTGCCGGCGGTGCCGCCCGCGACGAAGCAGCCGGCGCCGCCGTCGGGCCAGCCGGCGAGGTCCATCAGCCAGTCGAGGACCTGGTTCTCGGCGAAGATGGCGCCGGCGCCGCCTTCCCAGATGCCGCCGAAGACGTTCGCGGCGGACACCACGAAGTCGAACGCGACGGAAGCGCGGGTGGGAGCGCCGGGGATGTAGGCGAGGTTCATCGGGTCGTCGGCGGAGCGGGTGGCGGGGTGGAGCACTTCGTCGAAGATGCGCATCGCTTCGGCGTGGCCGATGCCGTCCTCGGTGATGGTGGCGCCGACGTCGGCGGCGAGGGATTCGGCCTGCCTGGCGGTGGACTTCGGGTCGTTCGCCAGCGCGGTGTGGCGGCGCGCCCAGTTCTGGGCGGCGTCGACAGCGGCGGTCTCATCGCCCCACACGGAGGACACCGGGCGCGGGTACTTGTCAGTGTTCGAGTTGCTCACGGTTGCCGATTGTCTCACGGACCGGAACAGTGCGGCACGGTTTTCAGCGGGTGTGGATCAGTGCCGGGGCGGCGGTCAGTCGGTGGAGGCGGCGCGGAAGGCGCGCAGGCGCAGACTGTTCGTCACCACGAGCACGCTCGACAGCGCCATCGCCGCGCCAGCCAGCATCGGGTTCAGCAGCCCCAGCGCGGCCACCGGGATCGCGAGCACGTTGTAGAAGAACGCCCAGAAGAGGTTCGTCCTGATCGTGCCGAGGGTGCGGCGGGACAGGCGGATCGCGTCGGCCGCGGCGCGCAGGTCCCCGCGCACCAGCGTGATGTCCGAGGCTTCGATCGCGACATCGGTGCCGGTGCCCATGGCCAGGCCCAGATCGGCCTGCGCGAGTGCGGGGGCGTCGTTGACGCCGTCGCCGACCATCGCCACGACCCGTCCCTCGCCCTGCAGGCGGGAGACCACATCGACCTTGTCCTGCGGGAGGACCTCGGCGATGACCTCGTCGATGCCGACCTCGGCAGCGACCTGCTCGGCCACCGTGCGGTTGTCGCCGGTGAGCAGCACGGGCTGCAGGCCGAGACTGCGGAACTGGGCGATCGCGTCGGCGCTGGTGTCCTTGATTTCGTCGGACACCACGAGGACGCCGCGGGCGGAGCCGTCCCAGCCGACCACGACGGCGGTGCGGCCCTCCGCTTCCGCCGCCTGCTTCGCGTCGGCGACCTCGGCGGGGATCCGCATGCCCTCGTCGGTCAGGAAGGCATCCCGGCCGACGGCGACGGCGCGCCCGTCGATCACTCCGCGCACACCCCTGCCCTCCACGTTCTCGAAGTCGCTCGGGGTGGGGAGGGTGCCGAGCTGGTCGGCGGCCCCGTCGGCGATGGCGCGGGCGATGGGGTGCTCACTGTAGGCCTCGAGGCCGCCGGCGGCGGCGAGGACCTCGTCGCGGGAGGTTCCGTCGGCCGCGGCGACCTGGTGGAGGGTCATGGTGCCGGTGGTGACGGTGCCGGTCTTGTCGAGCACGACCGTGTCGACCTGCCGGGTGGATTCGAGGATTTCGGGGCCCTTGATGAGGATGCCGAGCTGGGCGCCGCGGCCGGTGCCGACCAGCAGCGCCGTGGGGGTGGCGAGGCCGAGGGCGCACGGGCAGGCGATGATGAGAACGGCGACTGCGGCGGTGAATCCGGCGGCGAGGGGGAAGCCCGCGCCGATCCAGAAGCCGAGGACGCCGACGGCGATCGCGATCACCACGGGCACGAACACGCCGGAGACGCGGTCGGCGAGGCGCTGGATCTCGGCCTTGCCGGACTGGGCTTCCTCCACCATGCGCGCCATCTGGGCGAGCTGCGTGTCGGAGCCGACGCGGGTCGCGCGCACCACGAGTCGGCCGCCCGCGTTCACCGTGGCACCGGTGACGGTGTCGCCCTCGCCGACCCCCACGGGCACGGATTCGCCGGTGAGCATGGAGGCGTCGATCGCGGAGGTGCCGGAGGTGACGACGCCGTCGGTTGCGACCTTCTCACCGGGGCGAACGATGAACTCCTCCCCCACGGTGAGCTGCTCGATCGGGATGGTGTGCTCGCGGCCGTCGCGCAGAACGGTGACGTCCTTCGCGCCGAGTTCCATGAGGGCGCGCATCGCGTCACCGGCGCGGCGCTTGGACCGCTTCTCGAAGTAGCGGCCGAGCAGCAGGAAGAAGACGACGCCGGCGGCGACCTCCAGGTAGATGGAGTCCAGGCCGCTGCCGTGCGACAGGGTGATCGCGAATTCGTGGCGGGTGCCGCGGTCACCGGCGGTGCCGAAGAACAGCGCTACGATCGACCAGAGGAGGGCGGCGCTGGTGCCCACGGAGATGAGGGTGTCCATGGTGGCGGCGCCCTGTTTGAGGTTCGCCCAGGTGGCGCGGTGGAACGGCCAGCCGGCCCACACCACGACAGGTGCGGCGAGGACAAGGGAAGCGAACCCCCAGAAGTCGAACTGGAGCGCCGGGATCATCGCCATGAGGATCACGGGGATGCCGAGGACCGCGGAGCCGATGAGGCGCTGCTTAAGGGAGGCGAGCTCTGCTTCCTCCCGCGCCTCGACGGGGTCGGAGGCGGCGGCGCCGACGGATGCCTGGGGGCCGTCGGCCCCCTCCCCCGCGCTGGCGGGGGCGGCCTTCGGCTGCGGGAGGGTCGCGGAGTAGCCAGTCTTCTCGACCACGGCGATGAGGTCCTGCGGGTCCATGTCCTCCGGGACTTCGATCCGCGCCTTCTCGGTGGCGTAGTTGACGGTGGCGCTGGCGCCCTCGACCTTGTTGAGCTTCTTCTCGATGCGGTTGGCGCAGGACGCGCAGGTCATGCCGCCGACTGCGAGCTCAACGAACTTCGTGCCGCTGCTGAGGGGAGTGTCAACGGACATGGTGGGCTCCTTCCGCTGCGCTGGGGGTGGTGAGGCCGACGGGTGCCGACTTGACGGGGTCCGTGGCCGTCGCCGGGGTGCTGTGCGTCCAGTCGTCCACCACGGAGTCGGGGATGAGCCAGGAGCCGAGGAGGGCGGAGAGTGCGAACACGGCGGCGAGGATCAGCGCGTAGATCCCGAGTCGCGCTGGGGTGCTCATGGGCTTCTCCTTCCGGCGCGCGTGGGCGCCACGAGTCGGTGACACCATCGACGCTATACCCCTCAGGGGTATCAAACAAGGGCGAAGGTCACATTCCATGGCGTCGTGCACACGCGTGTTCCGCTGAGATGCCGAGGAGTCCGGCCGGGTGCTACGGTGCTTCTACTCGGGGCTATAGCTCAGCTGGTAGAGCGCGTCGTTCGCATCGACGAGGTCAGGGGTTCGACTCCCCTTAGCTCCACAGAGGATTCAGCAGCGCCCGTTCCGCATCTGCGGGGCGGGCGCTGCTGTGTTCCGCGCACCGCGCGGCTCAGGCCAGCTCGCGCGGGTACTCACCGCGGTAGCCGAGGAAGTCCACCCGCAGGCCGTTCTCGCCGCGGCGCACCCGCACCATGCGGGTGATCGAGTAGATCGCGCCGACCACTCCGAGGTATTCGAGCATCTCCTCGATCTGGATGGCCAGCATGAGATGCCAGGTGACCTGGCCGAAGTGCTTCTCAATGTGGCCGCCCACGGTCTCCAGCACCACGGCACCCAGCAGGAACACCGCACCGGAGAGCACGAGGCCCACCACCACGGAGCGGGGCAGATGCCACAGCAGCGGCAGCATCACGAGCGCCACGAACAGCACCACGATGATCCCGGCCGCCACCCAGCTGTAGGACAGCAGCCCCTCCGGCATGTGCAGCTTGAGCTTCCCACCGACCCGGTACAGCTCCTCGTGCAGCATGCTGGCCTCATCCGCGGACGCATACAGCGCGATCGCCGCCAGGATGTACCAGAGGAAGGATCGGCGGTCAGCGGCGAGCCCCACCACGACCGCGGTGACGGCGAACAGCATCCAGAGCGACGCCGCCCACCAGGCCGCAACGTTCGCCTCGCCAGCCACATCGAACCGCTGGAACAGCCACAGCCACACCGTGTCCGCCCACTGCGTCTGCACCATCCGCACATACAGCAGCCCTGACGCGGTCACCACGAGCGCGGAGATGACCGCGAGGACAGCGGCCAGGCGGGTGCTGCCGAGGCGGCGCGGCCGGGCGGGGCGGCGCGCTTCGCCGGCGACCCCCGCGGCCTGGGGACCGACGGGGCCTGAGGTGGGAGGCGCCGCCACCGAAGATGAACGCGACATGACCATCAGCCCTCCAAGAAGTGAAGAACAGCCTGAGGTTAGCCAAGTGGTCGGCAGATTGCCCACAAAGGCGGCCGGAGCCACACGCACCTCACGCACCAGGCACTCCCCCGGGAGGAGAAGGACGGCTCGGCCGCGTCACTCACCGATCGTCAGCTGCTCCGAGGCGGGCAGGCCGACGGGGTCATCCCCGAACGGTGCAACCTCCAGATACGACGGCACACCGCCATCGATGAACAGCAGGACAAGAGCGGAACCGTCCGCGAGATCGGCGGACAGCACGATCCTCTCGCCGCCGCTCGGGTGATCGGGCGCCGGCTCCAGTTCCAGCTCGATCGACGGGCACAGCCCGCAGCCGCACTCCCCCGACACCACGAACGCATCCAGCATCCCCAGCCACCGGTCACGGTCGGCACCCGTCGGCCCCTCCTCACCACCGCCCGGAACAGCACGGAGGATCATCGCCTCCAGCAGGGCGCGCTCGGGGCCAGTGAGCTGACGGGGCGCACTCTCCCGTGACTGCGCGCGCGAGTCGGCCGACTGCGACGCGCTCATCACCGGCCGGTGTCCGAGATCAGGCGGGGCCGAACCGACGCATCGGCCTGCAGCCAGGCCGCGATCACCCGCGGGCGCACATCGAACTCGTGCAGGCGCTCGATCGGCAGCCACGCCGCCCCCGTCTGGCGCTCCGAGTCCGGCAGCTCCCCGAGGCCGGGCTTCTCCCCCTGCTCCAGGCCGCACCAGAACATCAGGTTGATCTGGTGGAAGCGCGACCCCGTCGGCTTCCCATCCTGGCGGCCGAGCCGCTCCGAAATGACCTCACAGACCACCGCGAGATCATGGACCCGCACCCGCACGCCGATCTCCTCGAGGCACTCGCGCCTCACGCCGTCCTGCACGGTCTCCCCGTGCTCGAGACCGCCGCCGGGAACGGCGAAGAAGCGCCCGCCCGTCACCGGGTCGGAGAACTCCTCCAACAGGATGTGCCCATCGGCCTGGATGAGCGCGCGCACGCCCGTGCGAACATTCGAATACCCCGGATCCAGCTCCATGCCGGTCACGCTACCACCGCCCCGCCGGCCCCACAGGACAGTGTCCGAACAGTCAGGGAAGGGAGGCTCCCATGGCCGCAGAGCAGGGCGAACAGACTTCGCAACCTGCCCCGCACCGCCCCGACGCCCCACCCGTCTGGGCGCTCGCCACCGCGTTCGCCGGAGGCGTCGTCGGCGCCGCCCAGTCCCGCATCAACGCCGAACTCGGGACCGCACTGGCCGACGGGTTCGCGGCCGGACTCACCTCCTTCGGCGTCGGCCTGATCGTCGTCACCGCCGTCATCGCCGCCCGGCCCCGCCTGCGCCGCCGCACCGCCGACCTCCTCACCGACCTCGCCCGCGGCCGCGTCCCCTGGCTGTACGCCTTCGGCGCGATCGGCGGAGTCGCCTACGTCCTCGGCCAGTCCCTCGTGGTGGCACTGACGGGTGTAGCGCTGTTCCTCGTGTGCGTCGTGGCGGGGCAGACGATCAGCGGAATGGTGCTGGACCGGGTCGGCTTCGGACCCTCCGGGCCGCGCACCGTCAGTCTCAACCGTCTCGGCGGCGCCGCCCTCATGCTGGTCGCCGCCGCGATCTCCGTCTCCGGCGGCTTCACCGGAGGCATCCACGTGCTGCCGCTGCTCGCCCCCATCGCCGCGGGCCTGCTCATGGGCTACCAGGCCGCTGCGAACGGCCAGGTCACCGCCCACGCCGGTCATTTCCTCGTCGCCACCCACTGGAACTTCCTGCTCGGCACCGTTCTGCTCGCCGCCGCCGCCATCGTCAACATCGTGGTCAACGGGCCGCCGACGGTGCCGCCCGCCGATCCGCTCCTGTTCACCGGCGGAGTCCTCGGCATCGCCGTGGTCGGCGTCAGTGCCGCACTGGTGCAGCACCTCGGCGTCCTCACCTTCTCCATGACGCTCGTGGCCGGCCAGATCATCGGGTCGCTGCTGCTGGATGCTGCGCTGCACCCGTCGGCCCTCACCCTCCCGACCGTGCTGGGTGCCGCCCTCACCCTCGTGGCCGCTGTGCTGACCGCCGGGATGTGGCCGCGGCGGCGGCCTTCGCCCCGTTCCGTGCGTTTCAGCGCGCTTGATCGGGATTGAGCGCGCTGAAACGCATGCAGCCGTCGGCCGCGGCGACGGAGTAGGCTGAAGACTCGCCGACGCCGACGACCGAAGGAGCCGACGTGCCCGCACCGCGCGACACCGCCCTGCTGGTCCGCGCCGCGCGCCTCTACTACGAAGAGGACTTCTCGCAGGCCGACGTCGCCCGCACCCTCGGCATCTCCCGCTCCAACGTGTCCCGCATCCTCGCGCGCGCCCGCGACCAGGGCATCGTCACGATCCGCATCTCCGACCCGGAGGCCGCCCCCGCACGCGTCGGCGACCTGGAGCGCATCCTCATCGAACGCTTCCACCTCGACGACGCCATCGTCGCCTCCGACTCCGGCGAACCCGCGATCGACGCCGTCGGCCGCTCCTGCGCCGAACTCGTGGAGCACCTCGACGCCCAGTCCTTCGGCCTGTCCTGGGGGCACACCCTGCAGACCCTCGTGTCCCACATGGAGCCGCGCGGCACCCGGCAGAACATCGACGTGCTCCCCCTCGTCGGCGGGGTGTCCGGCCTCGACACCCTCGACTCCGGCGACACCCTGCTGCGCGTGTTCGCCTCCCGCCTCGGCGCGAAGCCAACGCCGCTGTACGCGCCGGCGCTTCTGGAGTCCGCGACGGCGTACTCCGCGTTCATGGGTGAGTCGTCGATCGCGTCCGTGCTGGAGCGCGCCGGCGGGGTCGACGTGGCGCTCATCGGAATCGGCTCCAAGGGCAAGCACTCCTCCACCCAGATCCTGCGCGCCATGAAGCTCACCGACGACGAAATCGCCGCGTTCGAAGCGCAGCAGCCCGTCGGCGACCTCTGCGGCCGCTACTTCACCGCCGACGGGGCCGAGATCGGTCCACCCACCAGCGAACGCGTCATCTCCGTGACGTTCGACCAGCTCAGGCGCATCCCCACCACTGTCGGCCTCGCTGCGGGCACGGAGAAGGCGCCCGGCGTGCTCGGCGCGCTGAATACGGGCCTGCTGAACGTGGTGGTGCTGGACGTGGCGCTCGCGCAGGCCGTGCTCGGGATGGTCTGAGGCGGGCGAGGCCGGCAGCCGGGCACTCCGCCCGGGGGCACTCCTGCCGGGGCACTCCGGCCGGGGCGCGCCAGTGCAGAATTCGACGGATGTTCGTTATTCCGCCTGAATTCCGACCATCCGACGAATTCTGTGATCGGTGATCGCGCCGCAGCGTCCGCCCCGCGGTGGGCTTGGCCGGCCGGGACAACGAAAGCGACTTTTTTGCGGATCGACCAGGGTCTTACTGCAAAAAAGTCGCTTTCGATTGCCGGTGTCCACGGCAGTCAGCGGTAACGGCGCGAGCGGCGACTCTTGGGGGAAACGCCGCCGCGCCGCCGTCAGCACTCAGTCCTTGAGGCGGACCTTCCGGGCACGCATGGCGATGCCCAGACCGATGGCGCCGCCGGCAGCGGCGATCAGGCCACCCACCTCAGCGCCCGTCCGTGCCAGGACACCGCTCGAAGCAGCCTGCGCAGGCTGCTGTGCCGAGCCGGTCGAGCCGGCTCCCGCAGTCCCCGGGGCGTCGGCGCCGCCCTTGCCAGGTGCGCTGCCCGAGGCGTCGCCCGGCCGCTCCGGCTCACCAGGCTGCTCAGGCTTCTCCGGCTCACCAGGCTGGCCCGGCGCGGGCGCCTCGTTGCCAGCACCGAACGCGTCGCAGTCCGCCATCACGGTGGTCAGGGCCCCCGTCGGCACCCCGTCCTCGAAGAACCAGACGGCGCGCTGATCGCCGTCGCACACGTCCGAGATCGCCATGCCCTCGTGGTTGCTGTTCGGCAGGCCGGCCGGGCGGGCCAGATGCGTGATCTCCGGCTCGCCGCCGGTGAGGGCGAGGCGGGTGGTGACGCCGTCGAAGCCGTCGTCCGCGTGGACCACCAGGGTGCGGGCACCCTCGCGGTAGTCGAGCGCCATCGCGCCGTCGATGCCGGTGGCGAGATCCGCGACCAGGGTGGCGGTGCCGTCCGGGTGGAGCACGAACGCGTACACGCGCCCGTTGGCCTCCAGCGCGGTGAAGAACACGCCGCCGGACACGGCGTCCGGGTAGGCGCCGATGGTGAACGGCCTGCCGGTCGCCTGGTCCACGAACGCGCCCTCAAGGCCGGCGCCGTCAGCGAACTCGACCGCTTCGATGCCGGTGTTCGCGGACACCTGCGGCAGCAGCTCGGTCAGGTCCCATTCGGCGGAGGCGACCACGTCGGGCCCGGCCGCATTCGGATCGACCTGAAGAATCGTGTTCTGGTTGACTCCCTTGTCGCCGTTGTCGCGCTCGGACGCGGCGTAGAGGAGCCCGTCGGAGGCGGCGGTGATGCCCTCGGTGTCGGGGCCGGCGGCCGACGGGTTCGAGGCGTCGCGCTGGAACCGGACCCGTTTGCCGTCAGCCCAGCCGTCGGCGAAGGACACGGTGCCGTCGGCGGCGGCGTTCAGCTTCCAGATGGTGCCGGTGCCGTTGTCGATGGCCCACAGGACTCCGTCGCGGTAGTCGAGGCCGGAGGAGTCCTCGAGGAACATGCCCTTCTCATCGAGGATGGTCGGGTCCTGGGCGCCGGGCCAGTCCTCAGTGCCGGGACCCGTCGGCTGCTCCCCCGTGTCGCCGTCGCAGGTGTTCGGCGCGCCCTTGGTGGCGGCGGCGGTGTCGACGACGTCGCCGGTGCCGTCAGGGCAGCGGCCGAGGGTGGTGGCGGAGTGGTCGCCCCACTCGATGATGTCGACTCGGGCGCCGAGGCGGTTGCGCAGCTCCACGTGGTCGTTCTTGCCGAGACCGAACCCGAAGTGGGTGCCGGTATCGAACACGTACATCTCGCCGGGCTGGAGCACCGTGCCCTCGGGCACGGGAATGACGTCGGCGGCGTGGCCGACGGGGTCGTTGTCCATCACGGTCCAGCCGGAGATGTCCACGGGGGTGCTGGAGGTGTTGGTGATCTCCACCCAGTCGGTGGCGTCGCCGTTGGATTCGATCTCGTTGATGGTCACGAGCGGACGGGACAGGATGTTCGCTTCGCCGGGGGTCGCTTCGGTGAGGGCGAAGGTGCCGACGCCGTCGGGGCTGCGGCCGAACGTGGCGGCGGCTTCGTCGCCGTCGATGGCGGCGTGGCCCTGCCAGGAGAAGGAGTCGATCTTCTTCCCGGTGGTGTCGAACAGGCGGATGGAGTCGCCGGAGCCGATGCCGATGGCGGTCTCGAACGTGCCGGCGTCGTACGCGCCGGTCTGGTCGTTGAAGACGAGGCCGTCGCTCTTGGCGTCGACCACGAGGTGCTGCCCGGGCTCGATGACGGTGCCGTCGGGGAAGCGCCACCGGTGGTCGTCGGAGTTGTCGCGGATTTCGTACCCGGAGATGTCGAGCGGTTCGTCGCCGGGGTTGACGAACTCGACCCAGTCGGCGGGCGCGGAGTCGATCTCGTTGATGGCGATCGACCCGCTGCTGGGCTCGGGGGTGTCGGCGGTGCAGTCGTTGGCGCCGCCGAGGGTGACGCGGGTGGCGTGGGCCCAGTCGCCGATGCCGTCGCCGCAGCGGGCCCAGGCACCGAGCGGGGCGGTGGCGTCGTACGTGTAGGAGTCGACGACGGCGCCGTCGGCGTCGCGGATCTCGACGCGGTCGCCCTTGCCGAGGCCGAAGTCGAAGTCGCCGTTGCCGGCGTCGTCGACCTGCGTGAGGACGAGGTATTCGCCGGGCTGAAGGGTGCCGTGGAGGTCACCGAGGCCGGGCCGGTCCTTGTCATCATGGAGGGACCAGCCAGTGAGATCCACCGGTTCGGTGCCGACGTTCCGGAGCTCAACAGCGTCGGATTCGGGGCCGTTGTAGACGATCTCGCTGATGATGATGCTCGGCGAGTCGGCCGACGGGGTCGCGGCTGCCTCGATGCTGGCCGGGAAGGAGGGGGCGGCCGTGGCGGCCAGGGGGAGCCCGAAGGCTGACAGTGCGAGGCAGCTGGCGAACGCTGCCGTACGGGTGGGGATCCGCATGGGGAACCTTTCGCGTCACGAAGCGGGGGATGGGGACAGAACCGTCGGCCAGTGTGCGTGAGCAAGGCGACCCGAACGTGTCGCGGAGGTGAACGGCGAGGGCGCGGTCGCCGACGGCACCGCTGGGGGGCGGCCGACGGTTCCGGCGAGGGCGCGCGAAACGAAAGCGACTTTTTTTGCGAAATGACCGCAGTCAAAGCGCAAAAAAGTCGCCCTCGATCAGATGAGCTGGGCGCGGAGAACCGCGCCGGCCTCAGCCCTTGACGATCGTCGCCTGCTGGCCGTCCTCGCTGAACTGGACGCGGGCGTCGAGGTCCTCCACGGTGTTCAGCACGTTCACGGTGGACACGGCGTGGCTGAGCAGGTGCATCTTCACCCGCTCACCGGAATCCGAGCCGACCGCTGCGATCGCGTTGCCCACGGCCTCGAGATAGGCGGGAAGAGAGGTCGCGAGCAGGTGCAGGCCGAGCTCCTCGTCGATGTACCAGACGCCGCCGGCGTTGCCGTTGTCCGCGATGGTCACGATGATCGCTTCGTCGGCGGTCTCGAACAGGGGGTAGTACTCGTCGGTGTCGCCGAGCAGGGTGTACGGACCGAGGTCGGTGCGCTCATCGATGACGAGGTTGACCTCGAAGTCGTCGTCCAGATGGATCCCGGCGAACTCGTCCACCAGGGGCTGCAGGACGGGCGGGATCTGAGCGGCGGTCTCGTTCGGGTCGATCAGCTGAGGGCCGGCGCCGGGCACGGTGCCGGCAGCGGACGCGGAGTCGGTGGCGGCGGAGGAATCGGTGGAGGCATTCTCTGCGGCGCCAGCGGCCTTCACGAACGCGGTGAGGCGCTCGAAGGCGGGGCGGGCGGCGGAGAGGTCAAGCATCTGGGCGGGCTCGGTGTACGTCATGGGAAGTCCCTCTCTCGCGGGAGTGACCGGGCGGCGTGCCGGCACCGCTCACGATACCGGCAGGGGTCTGCGGCATCTCAGCGGCGCGGCCGACGGGTGCCGAATTTCCGAGAAGTTCACGCCCCGGGGTCGGCGGGCTCGGTCGGCGCGGTCGGCTCCGAGGGCTTCGTCGGCGCGGCCGGCTCAGCAGGCGCGGCGGGCCCGGTCGCGCTGGCGCGGATCGTCAGACCGAGGTCGGTGGCGCACACGAGGGAGCGGCCGCCGCTGGTGGCGCGGACGTACTCGCGCAGGGCGTCGTGCTCGGGGCCGATGATGAGGCAGACGTCGGTGACGCCGGCGTCGGCGAGTGCGGAGATGACGTAGTCGAGAAACGGCCGCCCCACATCGATGAGCGCTGTGACACCGCTGCCGGCGGTCGCGGCCTGCTCGGCTGTGAGGGCGGCCGACGGGTCCTCGCGGCGCATGCGGGTGCCGAGGCCGCGCGCCAGAATCACTGCATGTGTCGTGGCCATGACTTCCACGCTCATGCGGGGACCGGCCGCACGCGGCTCACGCGGCGGGTTCGCCCCGATCCGACAAGCCGATCACCGGTTGCGTCCCTCACATTCCGGGTGGTGCTGGAGGCCGTTCTCCCAAGCTGGCGTCCAGGTTCGCGGGGGTCTGTTCAGGTTCGACGGGAGCGCTGTCAGGAACCGCCGCGAATCCCAGCAGATTGGGAGCCTAGTATCAGCGCCGCCCAAGGTCCATGGGTTTTCATGGTTTCAACGCGTTACGAGCGGACAGTCGTTTGAGGAGAGGACTGATCCAGAAAAGCCGTGACGCGGGGGAAAGGGATATGGCCCGGGCTCGTGGGGACGAGCCCGGGCCCTTCTTTAACCGCCCGGCCCCGGCCCGGGCGCAGCCCCCGGAACCGGCCGTGGCGGCCCACTGCACCCCGGCGCAGCTCCGAGTGCCGGCATGACCGCCCTCAGCATCCCAGCGCGCCCGTTACCTTGTGAGCACCCCGATGGACGGGGTCTGGTCGCTCGGCCGGGTATGGCTTTGTTGCCCTGCCATTGATGGTCCGGGGGGTGTTGCCGCCCGGTCGAGAGACACGCGTTGA
>NZ_JAKRNG010000033.1:0-24027 GCF_022347125.1 Helcobacillus sp. ACRRO | reverse complement strand
GGGCTGACCCGCCCCCACCCGCGGGGCTGACCCGTCGGCCCTGATCCCCGCTGAAAGGACTGCATGCGCCTGCTCGCCCCCGGCCCGTTCACCGGCACCCGCGACTCCTTCGCCCGCTACGTGGACGCCCTCACCGGCATGTCCGACGGCGCCACCCTCGTGTGGCTCGCCCCGTTCGCACCACCGCAGTCGATCGGAGCCCAGTACGCCCTCGTGCTGCCGACCTCCGGCTCCACCGGCGCCCCGAAGGCCGTCGCCCACACCCTGCCGACGCTGCGGGCCTCGCAGACCGCGACCGCTGAGGCGCTCGGCGGGCACGGGGCGTGGCTGCCGTTCCTGCCGCCCACCCACATCGCGGGCGTGCAGGTGGTCGCACGGGCGCTGCGCACCGCCGAGGAGCGGGGCCTCACCGACCCGCACGGCGCACTCGGGCCGCTGCCGGACCTGGGAGCGTCGTTCACCGCGCGCACGGTGCTGGAGGCGATGGAGCAGTGGGACGCACCCGACGGCCCCCTGTTCACGTCCTTCGTGCCGACCCAGCTGGAGCGTCTGCTGCGCGACCCGGACCGGGCTGTTCTCGAGCAGCTGCGGCGGTTCTCGGCGATCCTCGTGGGCGGCGCCGCCACCCCGGCGGCCCTGCTGCGACAGGGGCGGGACCTCGGACTTCGCCTCGTCACGACGTACGGGTCGTCGGAGACCGCCGGCGGCTGCGTGTACAGCGCCCGCCCCCTGCCGGGTGTGGACCTGTCCCTCGATGATGAGGGCCGCCTCGTCATCACCGCGCCGTGCGTGGCCCGCGGCTATCTCTCCGACGAGGGTGAGCTCAGCGCCTTCGAATCGGTGCCCTCCACTGCGGGCGGCGCCGCCGGGGTGCGCCGCTTCGTCACCAGCGATCTCGCGGATCTGGGGGCCGACGGGACCCTCTCCATCCGCGGCCGCGCCGACCACGTCATCATCACCGGTGGCGCCAAGGTCAACCCGGTGGAGGTGGAGCAGGCGATCTGTCAGCACCCGTCGGCCGCGGCGGCGCTCGTGACGAGCGTGCCGGACGACGAGTGGGGGCAGAAGGTCGTCGCGCTGGTGGTCCCCGCCGAACCGGCACACCCTGGCGGCGCAGATGTGGAACGGCCCGGCCCGGAGCTCCTGCGGGAAACGGTGCCGGACGCGGTGCGCGCCGCAAGGCTGGGCTCTGCGAGCGTCCCCAAGATCACCCTTGTCGTGGACGACCTCCCGATGCTGGCCCCCGGTAAGGTGGATCGGGTTCGCGCCGCGGATCTCGCCCGGCGCCTCATCCGCGAGTAAGGAGCGCCTGTGGCATCGGTGAGCCAGTGGATCGAAGGGGCTCGCCCCCGCACTCTTCCCGCGGCGTTCGCGCCGGTGGCAGCGGGTGTGGGCCTGTCGATCCACCATGCGGGCTTCCTCGGCGCCACCACTGCTGTGCGCGGCCTCCTCTCCCTCGGTCTCGCGCTCGCCCTCCAGGTGGGGGTGAACTACGCGAACGACTACTCGGACGGCATCCGCGGCACTGACGAGGACCGCGTGGGGCCGTTCCGCCTCACCGGGTCCGGAGCGGCGCCGGCATCAACGGTGAAGCGAGCCGCGTTCCTCAGCTTCGGCATCGGCGGCCTGTTCGGACTCGTGCTCGTCGCACTGGCCGGCGCATGGTGGATGCTGCTGGTCGGCGTGGCCTGCGTTCTGGCGGCATGGTTCTACACCGGCGGGAAGAGGCCGTACGGCTACCTCGGCTTCGGTGAAGTCATGGTGTTCATCTTCTTCGGCCTGGTCGCCGTGATGGGCACCAGCTATCTGATCACCGGCCGCACCAGCTGGGAGGATGTGCTGGTCGCTGCAGCGATCGGCCTGCTCGCCTGCGCCGTCATGCTGACGAACAACCTGCGCGACATTCCCACCGATGAGGTCGCCGGCAAGCGCACGCTCGCTGTACGACTCGGCGATGCCCGCACTCGGCGACTGTTCGCGGCGACACTCCTCGTGCCGTTCCTCCTGGTCATCCCGTACACGATCGTGAACATCGGTGTGGTGATCACCCTGATCGCGGTGGTTCTGACCGTGCACCCGCTTCGCCTGGTTGTCGCTGAGCACGCCACTGGGCGCAGTCTGATCCCCGTTCTCGGTGCGGCGGGCAAGTTGGAGGCGGCGGTCGGCCTGCTGCTGCTGATCGGGCCGATCCTCACGCTCGTACTCAGCCTGCCCTGATCAGCGCTCGCATTCAGCCTGAGGCGAGCAGGCCAGGATCCTCAGCGGTCTCCGGCCGACTCCCGGGCGTCCATGACGGCGTCCTCGGCTTCGGCGTCTTCGTCGGCAACAGAACGGCGGCCCGCAGCCCTCTTCTTCTCCGCCTTCGCTCGGCGCTCAGCGCCCCGGCGCTGCATCTCTTCGGTCACCTGCTGGCGCTGCTTACCCAGCAGGAGGATCGACACCAGCATGGCGATGACCGCGGCCAGGATCCCGGTCCAGATCCACGGAACCGACGGCATCAGAACCGCGAGCAGGAACCAGGCAACGGCGAAGACCGCTAGCCGGAGCAGAGAGAACAGAAGAATCGAACGCATGCCCTCCAGGCTAGCGCCGCCTCCGGCAGTCCCGCGCGGGCCCGTGACGGGTCCCTCTCGGCCACCTGGTCGCGGAACGATTCCCACTGACAGCCATCCGCACCCCCTCACTGCCTTCGAACACCTGTTGCACTCATGCTTGACGTCGATCATAGATCGGGATAGCATCGAACGCAAAACCTCCGTGACACCCCTCCTCTCTCTTCATCACGGAGCGTCGGGTCAGCGCACCCTCGCGCACCCGGCGGGTTCACCAGCGCTGGCTCCTGCCCGCGCTCGCACCGACGAGAGGAGAGCTCATGACACCCCGCAGCACGGACAGCGCCGACGACCGTCCGAACCGGCGCGAGCCGCGAGCTCCCCGTCCGGTGCAGCGCCGAGACGACACCGTCGGCGTCACCGAATTCGCCGCCCTGCCCGACACCGACCGTGCAGCCCGCGACCGAGCCCACGCCCTGTCAGCCCTCACTCGTGCTGCCGCCGAGCACGCCGCACGCGAGTACAGGCTGCTGGCCCCGCTGCATCTCGACGACACCAGCACAGAAGCGAATCTCCTCGTCGCCGCGCAGAACGAACTCATCGCATCCGTCGGCCTGCACACCACCAACGACCGCGCCACCCGGCGGATCCAGGACGCCCACCGCGCCGTCACCGCGCTGCCGACGACCCTCTCCCGGCTCGAACGCGGGGAGATCACCGCCGACCAGTTCTCCCTCCTGCTGCACCGGACCCGCCATCGGTCACCGGAGATCCTCCGCCGCGGCGATGATCTCCTGGCCGAGTGGGACTTCACGGCCGACCCCGCCGATCTCGACCACGGCATGCGCCGACTCGCCGTCTACCTGCGGGAACTCGAACGCGCCGTGGACGAAGCCCCGCCGCCCATGCGGGACGCCCGCCTTCTGCCGCCCGATCCTGAGCACCCGGGTGCTCTCTCGATGATCATCACCGGCCCGGCGCCCACGATGATCGACATGGCGGACAGGCTGGACCGAACCGCCCGCGCCGCACAGCTGCAGCAGAAGCACGCATTGGAGCGGGGTGAGGACGTCCCGTTCGATCCCGACGGGATCGCCGCGCTCAAACAGAGGCCGCTGTCCGTCAGCGCGCTGCGCAGCATCCTCATCACCAGCGCCGAATTCACGAATGACGGTCTCCGCATCCCCGAACCCCGCTTCCAGATGTTCGTCCAGGTTCCGGCGCTCACCCTCCTCGGGAAGAGCGACCTGCCCGGCACCATCAACGGGGACCACGTCATTCCGGCGGACATGGCGCGTGACCTCGCCGGTCGCAGCAGCATCTGGCTGCGGATCCTGCAGGACGAAGCCACCGGGGCGATCCTGCCGGTCCCCGCGACCCGGTACCGCCCCACGCCGCAGATGCTGCAGCACCTGCGTCTGCGCAACCGCATGTGCGCAGCGCCCGGGTGCACACGCCGAACCAACGGGGCCCGCATCGAAGCCGACCACATCGTCGAGTTCAACCACCGCGATCCCCACAGCGGCGGTCGAACCGAGATGGAGAACCTCCACCTGCTCTGCACGCGCCACCATCAGGTGAAGACAGCGAAAGCGGTGGACCCGGTTCGGATCCACGGCCCGAAGCCGGGCCGATCAACCGGTCGGACCCGGTGGACGATCGCCGACAGGCTCGTCGCCGACAGGACCGACGCCGATGACCTCATCGCAGCATCCGAGTACGCCTTCGTTCGCTCCGCCTGGGCGCATCACGCCCGCCGACACGGGCTCGACGGGTCCGGTGGAGAGGACCCGCCGCCCACATCCGGAGCAGATCCAGGTCCCCCGCCGTTCTGATGACCAGGCCGGCAGCGCGAGCCTGCCCCTGCACTGCGCGGGCCCGCCCCTGCACTGCGCGGGCCCGCCTAGACTGTCTGCATGCTGCGGCCGCTCATCATCATCGTCACCATCGCCCTGGCCATCTACGCCCTCGCGGACTGTGTGCAGTCCGAAGAGCGCGAAGTGAAGGTCATGCCGAAGCTCGTGTGGGCCATGTTCATCGTGCTCATCCCCTGGGTCGGCCCCATCACGTGGTTCCTCGCCGGCAAGGAGGGCCGCGCCCTCACCGGCACCGGCACCAGCAACGGCGGGAACGGCCCAGGGCGGCAGAACCTGTCGGCGCTCGGCTGGGGAAATCGGCGCCGTCAACGCGCACGCACCGGCCCCCTCGCGCCGGACGACGATCCCGAATTCCTCGCCAAGCTCGACCGGGAGATCCGCGCCGAACGCCGCCGACGCATCGAAGAACAGCATCGCGCGGCGAAACAGGCGGAACTCGAGCGTCGCCAACAGGAACGCGGCGGCTCCACTGCCGCGGAGCGGAGCCCAGGAGATCCGCAGGCACGAGGTCCGCAGGCGCGAGGTCCGCACACCGACGGCCCCAGGGCAGGCGATACCCCCGAGACCGGGTCAACCGGCGATACCCCCGAGACCGGGTCAACCGGCGATACCCCCGAGACCGGGTCGACGGGCGACGATCCGACTCATTGAGGACTCCCCGCCCGGATAGGGTGATGCCATGAACGACAACGAGAAGCCGCAGGTCGCCGCGGTCGAGATCGGAGACGGCGACGGGGCCCCCGTCGTGTTCATCCACGGGTTGTTCGGCCGCGGCCGCAACTTCAGCAGCATCGCCAAAGGCATGCAGCCCGGCTTCCGCTGCCACCTCATCGACCTGCCCAACCACGGCATGTCCGCCTGGACCGAGGATTTTTCCTATACCAGCACCGCCGACATCGTCGCCGAGCACCTGCGGGACGGCATCGCGGCCGGCGGCCCCGTCGACATCGTCGGCCACTCCATGGGCGGCAAAGTCGCCATGCTGATCGCCCTGCGACACCCCGACCTCGTGCGCCGCCTCGTCGTGGTCGACATCGCACCCGTCGGCGACGGCGGCCCGAACGGCGACTCCCCCTCCGGCCGCGGCGACTTCGAGCACCTCCTCGACACGCTCGCGCGCCTCGACCTCGACTCCCTCACCGGCCGCACCGACGCCGACCGCCGACTCGCCGCGGACGTTCCCGACGCGTCTGTCCGCGCATTCCTCCTGCAGAACCTCAGCCGCACTCACCGCGCCGGATCCCACAAGGACAGCCCCACCGGCGACGGCTTCCACTGGCAGCCGAACTTCCCGCTCCTGCACCGCGCCATCGACCAGATCAAGGACTGGCCCGCAAACGAGATCGATGGCTCATCCTTCACCGGCCCGGTTCTGTGGATCGCCGGCGCTGACTCCGACTACATCCGCCCCGAGGACCTGCCGGTCATGCGAGCCCTGTTCCCATCCGTGCTGCAGGTGACGATCAAGAACGCCCGCCACTGGGTGCACGCCGACCAGCCCGACGCATTCATCAGCGCACTGCGCACCTTCCTGCGCGCTGACCAGAAGACGGCCGCAGCTCAGGTGTAGCGGGAGGCGACCCGGCGGGTCTGCTCCCGATACGGCCCGCCGAACAGCACCACATGCAGCATCAGCAGGTGCAGCTGGTGCAGCCCCACCCGGTCCTGCCACCCGTCGGCCAGCGGTGAGACGCTCTCATACCCGGCGATGATCTCCTCCAGGTGCGGCGCGCCGAACAGGTGCAGCGCCGCCAGGTCATCCTCCCGGTGTCCGCCGTGCGCCGCCGGATCGATCAGAACACCGCCGCGCGGCGTCCACAGAACATTGCCGGCCCACAGGTCACCGTGGATCCGGGCTGGCGGGGCGTCGTCACTGAACTCGCCGGCGCGCAGACGAGAACACACCGCGTCGATCTCGGGAATGCGGGCGTGCTCGTTGAGGGGTGCGAGTCGCGCATCGGCGAACATCGCACCCCAGTGGTCGAAGTCGCCCGGCGCCGCCAGATCCAGTCGAATCTGCTCCCCAGCGGGTCCCTGCAGCCCGAACCCGTGATCGTCGTCCCAGCTCGGCGGGCCGACACCGAACCCGTCGGCCCCCGCTCCGTGCGTGCGCGCGAGCGCCGCCCCGAACTGCCGCGCCTGCTCGGCCGACGGGTGCCCGTCCTCCAGGCGCTCCAGGATCAGCGCGTCGTCGCGGATGTCGAGGACCGCAACCACGGGGGCGCCGCCATCGGCCTCGGCGAGCCAGCGCAGCCCTGCCGCCTCCCAGCGGTGCGCACGCGACTCCCCCTGTTTGCGGAACTCCTGCGGACTGTTCACGGTGGGCCTCCTTCACCGGCCGACGGATGCTGTGCTGGATGCGGGTCAGCGGGAGCGTCGACCCCCGCCGGCGGAGAACGACGCGAGACCAGCTGAGCGGGCCGACTGCCCACCGGAGCGCGCCGACTGCGCGCTCTGCTGGCCGGACGCGGCGCCGCCGCGGCCCCGTCGGCCCCGGGAGCGACCACGGCCGCCCTGCCCGCCGCCGCGGGCATCGCCGCCGCGGGAGGAGCCGGAACGGCCCTGACCGGAGCGCGACGCACGGGCCCGGCCCTGGCCGCCGCGCTGCTGACGGCCGCGCTGCTGGCCGCCCTGCTCCGCGAGATGCGGCTGCGCCTGCTTCTCCGCCTCAGCGCGGGTGAGGAACGTGCGCTCACCCGGTGCGAGGGCCCGCAGCGCCTCATCGTCCGCCGATGACCGGGCGGCGGTGATCTTCGCCGCGCGCATCAGCGAACGCACCTCTCCGCGCTGCTCCGGCGTCGCGATCGTCACCACGGTGCCGGCCTGACCAGCACGCGCCGTGCGGCCGGAACGGTGCAGATATGCCTTGTGCTCCGCCGGCGGATCCGAATGGACCACCAGTGCCACATCGTCCACGTGAATGCCGCGGGCGGCGATATCGGTCGCCACCAGGGTCTCCACCCGGCCGGAATGGAACGCCTCCATGTTGCGGGTGCGGGCGTTCTGGCCCAGGTTGCCGTGCAGGTCAACCGCCGGCACCCCCATCGCCAGCAGCTTCTTCGCGAGCTTCTTCGCGCCGTGCTTCGTGCGGGTGAACACGATCGTCTTGCCCGGCGCCGCCGCGAGGTCCGCCACCACGCGGACCTTGTCGCCGCCGTCGACCTCCAGTACATGATGCTCCATGGCGGCCTCCGGCGAATGCGCCGAATCCGCTTCGTGCACCACCGGCTGGTGGAGGTAGCGCTTCACCAGCACATCGATGCCGTTGTCGAGGGTGGCGGAGAACAGCATCCGCTGGCCCCGCTGCGGGACCCGGTCCAGGATCCGCTTAACCATCGGCAGGAAGCCCATATCGGCCATGTGGTCCGCTTCGTCGAGCACGGTGATCTCCACCCCGCCGAGGTCCACAGCGCCCTGACCCATCAGGTCGAGCAGGCGGCCTGGGCAGGCGATGAGGACGTCCACGCCGTCGGCAAGGGCCCGCACCTGCGGGTTCTGGCCCACGCCGCCGAACACCGTCACCCAGTTCAGGCCAACGGCGCGGCCCAGCGGTTCGAACGATTCGGCGATCTGGCTGGCGAGCTCACGGGTGGGCGCGAGGATCAGCGCTCGGGGGCGCTTCGAGGTGCGTCGGGCCTCGCTGCGCAGCAGGCGGGTCGCCGTCGGCAGGAGGAATGCGAAGGTCTTGCCGGAGCCGGTGCGGCCACGGCCGAGGACATCGCGGCCCTCGAGGGAATCCGGCAGCGTCGCCGCCTGGATCGGAGTCGGAGTGGTGATGCCGCGCGTACGAAGAGCAGCGGCGAACGGCTGGGGAACACCCAGCGAAACGAAGTCAGACAAAGAAGAGGCCTATCGGGTCGGTGTCCTGCACGGAGCACACGGGCTGTCCGCCGGGCGGCGGAGCGGCGGGACTCGATCACCAGGGCCGCGGCAGCATCGGAGTCTGCGGGCGAGCGCAGACGACTGCGCCGGTGGGTCGCGCCGAGAGGCCGCAGCAGAACAGGGCGGGCCTCACTCACCCCACGGTAGTGCACGTGCAGGTCCGCACCCGAAGGGCGGAGCCGTTCATCACAGACCGGAGTACGAGTGCAGGCCGTTGATCACCGTGTTCACCACGGTGAAGTTGAAGATGACGCAGACGAACCCGACCAGGGAGAACCAGGCTGCGCGGTTGCCGCGGAAGCCCTGGGTGGCGCGGGCGTGCAGGTAGGCGGCGTACACCACCCAGATGATGAACGTCCACACTTCCTTCGGGTCCCAGCCCCAGTACCGGCCCCACGCGTACTTCGCCCAGATCGCACCGGCGATCAGGGTGAACGTCCACAGCACGAAGCCGATCGCGTTGATCTGGAAGCTCAGCTGCTCCAGCGTCTTCGCCGACGGCAGGCGCGCCAGCAGACCCCTCGACTCAGCCTCTCCACCGTGCTTCTCCTCCCAGCGGGCCCGCACCAGCTGCAGCACCGATGTGACCGCACCGAGGGTGAACAGGGCGCAGGAGAGAATGGCGACGAACACGTGGATCACCAGCCAGTACGAGTTCTGCAGCGAAGGCGTCAGGTGCGCGGCCGGCAGGTACCAGGCGGTCTGCGCCACCATCATCAGCAGCAGCATCGGCCCGTACAGGAATGCGCCCAGGTGCCGCAGGTCGCGGTTGCGCAGGCAGATCAGCAGGAACATCACGGTGACCGCGGCGGAGCCGGTCATCGAGAACTCGTACATGTTGCCCCACGGGACGCGGCCCGTGGCGATGCCGCGCATCACCACACCCGCCACGTGGATGATGCCGCCCACCACCGTGACGGTCATGGCGAACTTCAGCGCCGTCATCGCTCCCGCTTCGTCCGCGGTGGGGCGCGGGCCCTCGCCGCCGGATTCGAGGCGGGCATCGCTGCGCACCTGGGTGCCGCGCACCGCGTCCACCGTGAAGGCGATGAAGCCCAGCACGTAGATCGCGATGGCGGTGACCAGCGCGAGGGTGGAGAACTGCGCGAGCTGCTCGTTGATCACTCGTCTGCTTCCTTCCTGCCCGTGACCTCAGCCACGAGCTCCTGCACATCCTGCTGCAGGCGGTAGTCTTCGCTGCGCGCCAGGCCGGCGGCCTCCAGGCGCAGACCTTCACTGGTCTCGGCGACGCGCACGAAGATGCGTCGACGCGGAATGAACAGGGACGCCACCAGCCCCACGATCGAGGCGAGCGCCATCGCGAGGGTGAAGCCCTCCCACGGGTCGCGCTTCACATCGAACGCGGCGAAGCGCTTCACATCGGTGAACTCGATCGTGGTGCCGTCCGGCAGCTTCGTCGTTTCACCGGGCCCCAGCCGGATCAGCATCGGGGAGCCGTCGGCCTTCGTCACCGGGTCGAGCTTCTGGACATCGATCTGGAACACGTTCTGCGGAACTCCGCCGTCCAGGCCGAGGTCGCCGGTGTGGACGGTGAGGGCGATCTCCGGGTTCACCAGGCCCGCGTACTCCGAGTGGGGGCCCTTGTCGTCGATCACCATCGTGGGGGCGAAGATGCCCACCACCGCCATCTGCTTCGGTCGAGCATCCGGCATCTTCAGCACCAGCTGCGAGGTGTAGTGCAGGCCCTGCGGGACCGTGATGACGGGGCCGTCCGCGATGACGCGGCCCTTCGGGTCCGTGACGGTGAGCACGGGGGCGTAGCCGTTGCCGAGCAGGTAGATGCCGGAGCCGCCGAGGTTCAGCGGCTGGTTGACGCGCACAGTCTTCGTGAACTCCGGCTGGTCCGGGTCGGACGCGGTGACATCCGCCTCGAACTTGGTGGGCTTGCCGAACTCGCGCGGATTGGTCGTGTCGGTGTTGAACTCGGCGCGGAACTCATCGAGCGTGAAGCGGAACGGCGGCAGGCTCGTCTCATCGAACCAGGGGCCCGCCTCGAACGAGTCGTAGCGGGTGAGGGAGTTGGCGAACCCCTCCCCCTCGACCACGGTCACCTGGCCGCGGTAGCTGGTGAGGTGGCCCATCGCCACACCGATCAGGACGCCCAGCAGTGCGACGTGGAACAGGAGGTTGCCGGCTTCGCGCAGGTAGCCGCGTTCGGAGGAGACGGCGAAGCCGCGCTCGTCCTCGGTGGTGCGGATGCGGTAGCGCGAACGGCGCAGGCGCTGGGCGAAGCGGTCGCGCAGGTCGGCGGCGCTCGTGGGGCTGCCGTCAGCGCTGGGTGCGTCGGCGCTCGTGGCGGCGGGGAGGGCCGACGGGTCCAGGGTGACGTCCGTGTAGCCGGTGAACCGCGTGAGGCGCCGCGGTGTCACGGGCGGCTTCGCCACCACCTGTCGGAGGTACACCTGCAGGCGGGGGATCACGCAGCCGATCAGGGAGACGAACAGCAGCAGGTAGATCGCGGAGAACCAGACGGAGCCGAAGACATCGAACATGCCGAGCTTGTCGAGGATTTCGGCGGTCTTCCCATGCTCCTGCAGGTACTGCTCCGTGAGGCCGGGGTTGACGGAGCGCTGCGGGTAGAGGCTGCCGGGGACCGCGGCGATCGCCAGCAGCATCAGCAGGATCAGCGCGGTCTGCATGCTGGTCAGCTGACGCCACAGGAAGCGCAGCCAGCCCATCAGCCCGAGGGAGGGCAGGGTGGGCCGCTTCTTCGGGCCTGACGCGGCGGACTCCGGCGCTGCGGAATCCGGCGCGGCCGGTTCAGGTGCGGCGGTGCTCATGCTCGTCCCCTCCTCAGATCACAGTCTCGAACGTGCCGGTCATGACGGACAGCTGATCCATCCACCTCGCCCATTGGCCCGTCAGCAGAAGGGTGCCGATGATGATGAGGATGACGCCGCCGATCGTGGTGATCGCCCGGCGATGCCGCTTCAGCCAGGAGGACACGCCGATAGCCTTGTCGAACAGGATCGCGAACAGCACGAACGGCAGACCCAGGCCCAGCGAATACGCGAGGGCGAGGATCGCGCCGCGCTCCGCGGACGCCCCGTCGAGCGCGAGGGACGTGACGGCGGCGAACGTGGGGCCGATGCACGGCGTCCACGAGAAGCCGAAGACCATCCCCATCAGGGGCGCGCCGAGCAGACCCGCGTCCGGCCGCTTCGAGATGCGCTTCTCCCCCGACAGCGACGCCGGGAACAGGCCGATGAACAGCAGGCCCATGAGGATCACGATGACGCCGGCGATGCGGTTGATCCACGTGGTGTGCGCCTGCAGCTGGTAGCCGAGGGCGCCGACGAAGCCGCCGATCACCATGAACACGACCGTGAAACCGGCGATGAACAGCAGCGCTCCGGCCACCATGCGGCCCCGTCGGCCGCCCTGCTCCCGCTGACCCGCGAGCCCCGAGACGTACCCCAGATAGCCGGGGACCACGGGGAACACGCACGGCGACAGGAACGCGACGATGCCGGCGAGCGCCGCCACGGCCACCGCGAGGACGAGGGAGCCGGACAGGATCGTGGACTGGAACGCTTCGCGCAGGCCGCTCATTCGCTGAGCACCCGATCGATCATGGCGCGCAGGATGCTGGGGTCGGCGATGCCGGAGATGCGGGCGGCGACCCGGCCCTCGTCATCGAGGACGAGGGTGGAGGGCACCGCGTTCGGCGACACCTGGCCGCGGAGCTTGTACATGATCTGCGCGTCGAGGTCGGGGACCGACGGGTACGGAATCGCGAAGTTCTCCTCGAACGCCTTGGCGGTGCCCGCGCCGTCGCGGACGTTGATGCCGAGCATGTGGATCTTCTCGCCGTAGTCGCCGGCGATCGCCTTGAGGTCGGGCGCTTCCTTGCGGCAGGGGGCGCAGGAGGCGTACCAGACGTTGAGGACCACCGGCTTCCCGCGCCAGTCAGCAAGGGCGATGTCCGTGCCGTCGTAGGCGGTGGCGGTGAAGTCGACCGCATCGCCGCGGTCCGCCGGGTCGATCTCCGTGGTGACGCCGTCACCGGCGACGAAGCCGGTGTCGTAGCGGGAGTTCGTGTCGGTTCCACAGGCAGCGAAGACAGCGGTGGTGGTCAGCGCGCCGAGTGCGCCGACCAGGTGGCGGCGCGACAGGGTCGGGTTGGTCATGTGAGCTTTCCTCCAGTGGCATCGACGGCACCACTGTAGAGCTCGGCTGCGGGTTCGGCGTACTCAACGTGATCGAGATGGTCTCCGCGGAACACCAGGGACGTCACGGAGCACAGCCCGCACTGGCGCCGGCGCGGATCGTGGAACAGGGGCCGGCCTTCGGCGGCGAGGCGCGTCACCCAGATCGGCAGCTGGTGCAGCACCAGCACTGCCTCGTGACCCTCGTTGGTGTTCTTCGCATCCCGCACGGCGGCGCGCACCCGGGCGACCTGCTCGCGGTACGGCTCGCCCCAGGAGGGGGTGAACGGGTTGCGGAAGTGCGGCCAGTGGCGGGGGTTGGTGAGCCGGCCTTCGCCGTGGCCCACCCGCAGGCCCTCGAAGTGGTTGGTGGATTCGATGATGCGGTCATCGGTGCCGACGCCCAGGCCGTGGCGCTGTGCGATCGGCGCGGCGGTCTGCTGGGCGCGCAGCAGCGGGGAGGCGGTCACAGCCGTGATGTCACGGCTGGCGAGGTGGTCGGCGACCAGTTCCGCCATCTTCTCGCCGCGCTCGCTCAGCCGGTAGCCGGGCAGGCGCCCGTAGAGGATCCTGTCCGGGTTGTGCACTTCGCCGTGCCGGACGAGGTGGATGACCGTGTCGACCATGCTGCCGCGGCTCCTTCTTTCCCGATGGATGACTGCCCCACGGTAGCAATCCCGGCCGGGCCGGTCCCGTCGGGGCCGACGGGGGCTACTCGGGTGTGGCGGCGATCTCGGCGCGTTCGTCCTCGGTGAGGAGGGCGGACAGGAGGGAACCGAGGCGGACCATGCCGTCGGTGCCGAGGGGGTCGACGAGCTGGGCGCGGACGCTCGCCACGTGCACCGGTGCGGCGCGCTCGAGCAGGGCCCGCCCGTCGGCGGTGAGGAGCGCTTCGCGGCCGCGCCCATCGGAGGCGCAGCGCTGACGCTCCACCAGGCCCCGCTTCTCCAGGCGGGTCACCGTGTGGGTGAGGCGGGAGCGGGAGTGGACCACATGATCGGCGAGCTCCGACATGCGGGCGTGGCCGCCGGGCGCCTCGGACAGGCGCACGAGGATCTCGTACTCGGCGAGGGTGAGGGACACCTCGGGGTCCTGCTCGAGCGCCTGCGAGAGCGCTTCGCGCAGGCGGGTGGTGGTGTAGAGGAACACCCGCCAGGCGCGCTGCTCCTCAGGGGAGAGCCAGCGGGGCTCATTACCGTTCGTTGGTGCCATGAGTCACACTTCCTTTGCGTTCGCGACGGCTCTCCGGATAGTTTAAGTTTCAACAAGCCGGGGCGCAAGGCCCCGATTCCGAACTCTTCGAAGGAGACGCAATGACCACCGATCTCACCACTGGCACCTGGGCCCTCGACGCCGCTCACTCCGCGGCCAGCTTCACGGTCCGTCACGCCGGCATCTCCCGAGTCCGCGGCCAGTTCGACTCCATCGACGGCTCCATGGTCGTGGGCGACGGCAAGGACGACGTGAAGTACACCGCCACCCTGCAGGTCGACTCCATCAACACCGGCAACGCCGACCGCGACAACCACCTGAAGTCCGGCGACTTCTTCGACGCCGAGAAGAACCCGACCATCACCTTCACCTCCACCGAGGTCAAGGGCGACAAGCTCGCCGGCGAGCTCACCATCATGGGCATCACCAAGCCGGTCGAACTGGACTACGAGTTCGGCGGCGTGGTCACCGACCCGTTCGGCACCAAGCGCGCCGGCGTCGCCGCTGAGACCACCGTCTCCCGTAAGGAGTTCGGCCTGACCTGGAACGCCGCCCTCGAAGCCGGCGGCGTGATGGTCTCGGACAACGTCCGCATCACCATCGAGGCCGAATTCGTGGCCCCGACCGCCTGATCCGTCCCCCTCCGGCCGACGACGGCTGCGGTAGCGTGAGGCCATGACCTCCGCACGCATCACCGTCCTCGACCGGCCCGGCTGCCACCTCTGCGTGGAGGCCTCCGCCGTGGTCCACCGTGTCGCCGACGAGCTCGGCGAGGCGGTGGACCATCGCAATATCGATGAGGACGACGATCTCAAGCGCCGCTGGTCACTGGAGATCCCGGTGATCATGGTGGACGGCGAGGTCGTCGCCGTGTACCGCGTCACCGAGCAGGAGCTGCGCCGGGCGCTGAAGAAGAAGCGCCGCCGACCCCTCATCGGGTTCCCCAGCGGCTTCGGCCGCCGCGGACCGCGCTGACCAGAAGCCCAGAACACAGCAGCGGGCGCCCCGATCAGATATCGGGGCGCCCGCTGCTTGCGTGATGGTCGATCACTTCTTGTTGCGACGCTGGTGGCGCGTCTTCCGAAGAAGCTTGCGGTGCTTCTTCTTCGACATGCGCTTGCGACGCTTCTTGATGACGGAACCCATAGTGACCTCATTTCACGATGACGAATAGCGGTTCGCTTGAACACAGACGTTGCATTATTTTACACGCCGGCAACGCGCAGGAGGCCAGGCGGTGGCGTGGTGAGACCGCTCACGGCCCTCCCCGGGACGGCCGGAGGGCGGGTCACGCTCGCGCGAGCGTGCTCAGCGCCCCCTCCACGGATCGAGCGCGGTCCAGCTCCTCCTGAGCGGCGTCGGCCACTGTGTCGTCGATCGCCGAGGCGATCGATGTGCGCAGGCGGCGCCGCGCCGCCGACCGCAGGGACCCAGCCCGTACCCGCGCCAGCAGAGTGGAGAGCACCGCCAGCACGATGCCGAGGCCGAGCCCGAGGATGATCATCGCCGTTGGCACCGGCAGAGGGAAGCCCAGGCCCTGCACCATCGGCAGCTCCGGCTGCGGGATCCCGAAGAACCCCAGCGCCGACAGGCCCAGCAGCCAGCCCAGGCCCGCGAGGGCGACCAGCAGCGCCAGCCACTGGATGATGTTGAGCGGCAGCCACCACCAGGAGCGCCCCGTCCCCGGCAGCTGCGTGTGTGTCAGCACATAGTCGAGGCCGTCGGGCAGATGCTCCGCCTCCGCATCGACCACGTCGCGCAGTCGGGCGGGCCACGGCGCGGGCGCATCACCGGCGGTGACCTCCGCGAACCTGTCGGCGCCGCGGGTGATGACGGCGCGGGAGCCCGGCGCATCCAGGGACAGGGAGCTGCGGGAGACGAACTCCGGCTGCCCCTCCCCCGCGGCGGACCCGTCGGCCCCTCCGGCGGTCACAGCCCTGCCGTGGCGGGACGCGGGCGCGAAGCCGAGGCGCATCCGGGCGAGCGGGTCGGGGCGGAAGCTCCGCAGCCAGCGCGTTCCCGGCCAGCCCGTGCTCCGGGAGGCGCGGTGGATGTAGGAGTCGCCGACAGCGCGGGCGATCGCATCGACCTGGGCGGCGCGGGAGCAGGCGTCGACGAGGCCGTCGTGCGCCTCAGTCGGCACCGTGTCCGGCAGGCCCGGGACGCGGAAGTCCTGATGCTTCGTGCGGCCACCGGTGACCGCGCTGCGCAGCGCGGACCGCTTCGGCGCCTCCGGCTGGGATGCGCCGAGCATCGGCCCGACCCGTGCCGCGGTGGCCTGGAAGTCAGCGGTGAGGCGCTGGGCGATCGCCTCCTTCTGCTTCGCAACCCGCGACGCCGCCTGCAGCAGCTCTCGCACGCCCTCACCGGTGCGGGCCGAGGTGGCGAGCACCTCAGCGCCGGGGAGCCCGTCGGCCCCCAGCAGCTCGGCGAAGGACTGCACAACAGCGTCGCGATCGCGGTCGCGGACGCGGTCGATCTGGTTGATGACACTGAGGGTGACGGCGCGGTGCGACGCGAAGCGGGCGATGAACTCCTGGTGCATCACTCGGTCGGCGTACTTCTCCGGGTCGCTCACCCACACCACGACGTCGACGAGGTCGGCGAGGCGCTCAGCGACAGCGCGGTTCGCGGCCTGAACGGAGTCGAAGTCGGGCATGTCCACGAGGATCACCCGGGGATCGGCGCCGTCGGGGCTGACGATGTGCCGCTCACTCACCTCCAGCCAGTCGAGCAGGCGGTGCGCCTCATCCTCCAGCTCGGGCGACGTGCGGTTCTCCACGATTGCGGCGACCGGCTGTGCGGTGGTGGGCCGGCGCACCGCGACGCGGGAGACCTCCTCACCCGCGAGCGCGTTGAAGAGGGTGGACTTGCCGGAGCCGGTGGCACCGAACAGGCCCACCACGGTGTGCTCGGCGGACAGGCCGACGCGTTCGCGCACGCGTGCGTCCAGGGCTGTGAGCTCGCCGGTGGCGGCGTCGTCCAGCAGGGGTCCGCCCACGGTCCGCAGATCCTCCAGGGCGCGGAGGCGGTCGCTGATCGTCGTCATCGATCGCCCCCGTCGGCCGGCTGGTCGCCGGTGCCGCTGCGCAGCTGAGTGGTGAGGTCGCGCAGCTGGGCGGCGTCGGCGCGCAGAACCTCCTCGCCGACGGGGATTGGGTGCTCTGCCAGGACATGTGCGAAGTCAGCGGCCTGCGCGTCCACCAGGGCGTTGAGGCGGTCGTCGAGCTGCTGCCGGGCGACCCGGGCGAGGCGGCGCACCGCCTCATCCCCGAAGATCGACTCCAGCAGCTTCTGGCCGACGACTGCGGTGGTGGCGCCGGCGCCGACTTCGAGCCCGGTGGGGATGAACGCGGTGGAGGCGAACACCACCACCATGAGCGCAATGCCGACGACGTTCACACCCAGCGACAGGATCCGCGCCTTCTGCCGGCGGTCCTGCCCCTCCCGGGACACGAGATCGAGGACATCGCGCTGCCAGGATCGGACCTGGTCCTCCACCTGCCGACGGAACCGCTCGTCGACCGCGAGCAGCTGACGCTCCAGCCCCGGCTCGGACTGCAGGACCGAGGTGCCCGCCTCATGCGAGCCCCACTGGCGGACCGTGCGGGTGCGGGCGTTGGCGCATTCATCGATCACCACGGAGACCAGGCCCGTCTCGATCGCGCTCTGCGCATCCACCACGGGTTTCGCGGTGCCCGTCAGCGCGTTCGTGATGCGGTCGCGCATGCGGGACACCCAGCCCTGCACGCCCTTGAAGAACTCACCGGTGCCGACCACGTCCTGCCAGCGGGCGAGAACTTCACCGCGCAGCAGGGCGCCGTCGCGGGTGACCTCTGCGATCGCTTCGGAGGCGGTGTCGAACTCGGAGCGGACGATGCCTGCGAGGCGGTCCTGTTCGCTCTGCTGCTCACCGACGTGCTCCGCGACCTGCTCGAGGGCGTCGGCGGCATTGGTGAGCGCGCCCGCCAGGGTGCGGCGGGCGATGGCGGTCCGCTGGCCGGAGTCCCCGGCTAGGGACAGGATCCATGAGCGCAGAGCATCCACTTCGGGGCCGCGGATGAGGCCGTCGTCCGTCAGCGGTGCCTCGTGGATGCGGAACACGGTCGCCGCGTCGACTCCGCGCTCCGCCATCATCTCCTGCAGGTGCCCGCCGAGCTCCTCGGCGACGCCCGGCTGGTTCGGAATGCGGTTCATGACGAGGGAGACGGTGATGTCGCGGGCCGCGGCCTGCGACAGGACGTCCCAGGGGACCGCGTCGGCGTAGCGGTGGGCGGTTGTGACGAAGATCCACAGGTCTGCGGCGCGCAGCAGCTGCCCGGCGAGCTCTCGGTTCGCGGCGGCGACGGAGTCGATGTCTGGGGCGTCGAGGACGGCGATGCCGGTGGGGATGGTGTCGTCGGCGACGAGGTTGAGGCCGGCGGCGGACTGCGAGCCGGGGACTTCGTCGGCGGCGGAGCGGCGGGTCACGCGCGGCAGGTTCGGCAGGATGCGGGGGCCTTCGAACCAGGCGGCGTCCTTCGGATTGTGGAGGAGCACCGGCTGGCGCGTGGTGGGGCGGATCGCGCCTGAGCGGGTCACCTCGTGCCCCACGAGGGAGTTGACGAGGGTGGACTTGCCGGCACCGGTGGAGCCGCCGACGACGGCCAGCAGCGGCGCGTCGAGGGAGGCGATGCGCGGTTCGATGTGGTCGGCGAGCTGGTCGCGCAGGTGGCGGGCGGTGCGCTCAGCGGCGCTGGACCCGCGGATGTCGAAGGGGATCCGCAGGTCGGCGAGGTGAGCGCGCGCCGCTTCGGTGACGGTGCGCGTGGGTGTCTCGGTCATAACACAACAGTAACGGTCGGCACCTGCGCGGCCGTCCGGCGGGGCCGGCGGTGCGGCTCAGGGCGCGGGGCGGGCGGTGCACCTCACGCCGTGGGACCGACGGATCAGTCGTACAGCGGGTCCAGGCCCCATTCGGGGAAATGCACGCGCCGCACCGACTGCACCAGGCGGTCCACCGGATGCTCCGGGTTGAACCCTGCGCTCCACGGCCTGAACACCGGCTCGGACCCATCGCCCATCGTGGTGAAGGCCCGCGGCGGCACCGCACCGGTGCGGTGCGCCCCGTCCCACATCCGCTGCAGCTCTTCCTCGGGGATCGGCGCATCGGCATCGATGTCGGCGTCCACCACGACCGCCACCAGGTGGGTCCACGAGCGCGGCACCACGTCCGCCACCGAGTACCCGCCGCCGCCGAGCGCCAGCCAGCGGCCGCCCGCCGCGGTCGTTGCGAGGTCCCTGCACATCAGCATCGCTGCGCGCTGCGCTTCGATCGTCAGGTCCATGTCGGCCAGCGGATCGATGCTGTGGGAGTCGGCCCCGTGCTGGGTGACCAGCAGGGTGGGGCGAATCGCACGGATCAGGGGGTCGATCGCGCCGTCGATCGCGCGCAGCCAGTCCTCCGGGCGCGTCCCCGCCGGCATCGGAATGTTGATCGCCGTGCCGGGGGCGGCCGGCCCGCCGCTGTCCTGGATGAACCCCGTGCCGGGGTAGAGGGTGTCGCCGCTCTGGTGAATGGAGATCGTGGTGACGCGCGGGTCGTTCCAGAAGATCTGCTCCACCCCGTCGCCGTGGTGGACATCCAGATCGAGGTAGACGATGCGCTCCTCCCCCGCCGCGAGCGCCGCCGCGATGGCGGCCGCGGCATCGTTGAACACGCAGAACCCACCGGCGAAACCGGACTTCGCGTGGTGCATTCCTCCGGAGAAGCTGACGGCGCGCTCGCAGCGGCCCTCCAGGATCTCGGTGACCGCGGCGATGCTGCCTCCCACGAGCCGGGCCGAGGCCTCGTCCATGCCGGGGAAGATCGGCACCTCGGGGGTGGCGAGCCCCCACCGGTTCAGGTGCGTGCGCTCCTCAGCCGACGGGTTCAGCCCCGCAGCGGACGCATCCCGCACCGCCTGGACGAACACGGGGTCGTGGATCGTCTCCAGGACGGACCCGTCGGCCACCGGCGCGGAGATCAGGCGCACCCGCGGAAGGTCGAAGAGCCCGAACGACCGTGCGAGCGCGGCAGTGAGCTCGAGCCGAACGGGGTCCATGGGGTGCGCGGGGCCGAAGTCGTAGGCGCACAGCGCGTCATCCCAGACAACGGCTGTTTCGCCTGGTCTCGTCATGGTTACGAGGGTAGCGCAGGGCGCGTACAATCGCCGGCGACGTCCCCTGGGCGTCCTGACCGGTCCGGGCCCGGCCGGTCACATCCAATGGGTCGGGAGCACACGCATGCAGAAAGCCGCGAAGAGTCGCGGGTCGAAGAGCGCGCTGGGACGGATCGTCCAGAACGCCGCGCGGACCCGCACCTCGCCTGCGCGCCTGGCGATGATCGCCTTCCTCGGCATCATCGGCCTGGTGACGCTGCTGCTGTGGCTGCCGATCTCCAACGCCGACGGGACCTCCCCGCCGCTGATCGACGCTCTGTTCACCGCCGTGTCCGCCGTGTGCGTGACGGGCCTGACCACCCTGGACATGGCGCACCAGTGGAGCCTGTTCGGCAACATCGTCATCATGGCGGCGATGAAGGTGGGCGGCTTCGGCGTGCTCACCGTGGCGTCCCTCCTCGGCCTGTCCGTGATGCGGGAGATGGGCCTCGCGCAGCGCATCGTAACGGCCCGCGAGACGAAGGCGCAGCAGCTGGACCAGGTGGGCGGGGTGCTGAAGACCATCGTCATCACCTCCACGGCCCTGGAGACCCTGACGTTCCTGTCGCTGGCCCCGTTCTTCCTGTCCCGCGGCGCGTCCGTCCCCACCGCCCTGTTCGACGCCCTCTACTACGGCATCTCCTCCTTCAACAACGTCGGCTTCGTGCACGAAGCCGAAGGCACCCTGCAGTACGTGGGCGAGCCCGCTTTCGTGCTGCCGGTCGCCGCCGCCGTGTTCACCGGGTCCCTCGGCTTCCCCGTGATCCTCGTGCTGTTCCGCCACTGGAACCACCCCGCGAAGTGGACGCTGCACGCGAAGATGACGATCGCGGGATCCACACTGCTTCTGCTGCTCGCCATTGTTTCGATCACCGCCCTTGAGTGGACGAACCCGGACACCTTCGGCGGCCTGCCGCTGAAGGATCGCATGCTGGCCGCGCTGTTCACCGGCGTGATGCCGCGCTCCGGCGGCCTGTCCGTGATCGACGTGGGCGCGATGCACCCCGAGTCGTGGGTGGTGCAGGACCTGCTGATGTTCATCGGCGGCGGCTCCGGCTCCACCGCCGGCGGCATCAAGGTGACCACGTTCGCGATCCTGATGCTCGCGATCATCGCGGAGGTCCGCGGTGACCGCGATGTGGAGGCGTTCGGCCGCCGCATCCCGGAGGACACGATCCGTCAGGCGATCGGCGTGCTCGCCATCTCCGTCATGGTCATCTTCTTCGCCACCCTGGTGATGCTGCGCCTCACCCCGTACGGGCTGGACCAGGTGCTGTTCGAGGTGCTGTCCGCGTACGGCACGGTCGGCCTGTCCACCGGCATCACAGCGGACCTGTCCACTCCGGCGAAGGCCGCGATCGTCACCTGTATGCTCGTGGGCCGACTGGGTCCCGTGACCGTCGGCGCCGCCCTGGCGATGCGCACGCGTCCGAGGATCATCCGCCTGCCCGAGGAGCGGCCGATCATCGGCTGACACATCAGAGGAGACCTATGCCCGACAATCGCAGAGGCGACGGCGTCCTCGTCGTCGGCCTGGGCCGCTTCGGCGCGTCCATCGCCCTGACGCTGGAGAAGCTCGGCACGAACGTGCTCGCGATCGACTCCCGGCCCGACCTGGTGCAGGAGTACTCCGGCCGCCTCACCCACGTCGTCGAAGCCGACGGCACGAACATGGACGCCCTCCACCAGGTCGGCGCCGCCGGGTTCGACGTCGCCGTGGTCGGTGTGGGCACGAGCGTGGAGGCGAGTGTGCTGATCACCGCGAACCTCGTGGACCTCGCCGGCCCGATCATCTGGGCGAAGGCGATCTCCGCTTCGCACGGCAAGATCCTGGAGCGGATCGGAGCCCACCACGTGGTGTTCCCGGAGAAGGACGCCGGTCAGCGGGTGGCGCACCTGGTGAACGGCCACCTGCTGGACTACATCGAGTTCGACGACGACTGGGCGATCGTGAAGATGCGGCCGCCGCGGGAGATCCAGGGCTTCACCCTCGCCGAATCGGACATCCGCTCGAAGTACGGCGTGACCGTGGTGGGTGTGAAGTCACCGGGGCGCGACTTCACGTACGCGGCACCGACAACCAAGGTGGCGGTGCATGACACGCTGATCGTGTCGGGCCACACGGACCTGATCGAACGGTTCGCGAACCGGCCCTGAGCGCCGGCGCCCGTCGGCCCCGAACAGGCCGGATCAGCCCTCCTCCATGTGGCGCGACCAGTCGGCGGCGGCGCGCATCGCCTTCGCCAGGCCCACGCGCACCCCGGCCTCTTCGAGCGCGGCGACACCGCGCACCGTGGTGCCACCGGGGCTGGAGACGCGGTAGCGCGCCTCGGCGGGGCTGAGGCCCTGCTCCTGCAGCAGCTTCGCAGACCCCGCCATGGTCGCGATGACCATCTCGGCGGCCTGGTCGCGGGTGAGGCCCTGCATGACGCCCTCGTCGATCATCGCTTCGGCGACGTAGAACATGAACGCGGGCGCGGAGCCGGCCGCGCCGATCACCTGGTGGACCTTGTCCTCCGGGACCCGCACCACGTCGGCGGACGCTGCGAACAGCTCCTCGACCGTCGCGGTCTCCTCGTCGGTGACGGCGTCGGCGGGCATCACGGCGACGACGCCGGAGCCGACGGCGACCGGGGTGTTCGGCATGGTGCGGATGATCTTCTCGTGCCCGCCGAGGTGCTCGCGCAGCGTGTCGATGGTGGCGCCGGCCGCGAGGGACACCACGAGGGTGTCCGCGCTGAGGTGCTCGGCGAGCTTCGGCAGCTGGGCGGCGAGCTGGTACGGCTTGATGCCGAGGATGATGATGTCGGCCTCGCGCACGGCGTCCTCGAGCGAGTCGGCGGGCGTGAGGTCGTACTCCTTCGCGGCGCGCTCGGTGGATTCCGGGCGGGAGTTCATGACGTGGACGTTCTGCGCGTCGATGCCGGAGCGGCGGATCGCGGTGGCGACGGCGCCGCCCATGCTGCCGGCGCCGAGCATGAAGATGGTGGGCTGCTTCGTCACGGTTCTCCTCCTGGTGGCCGGGCGTGCGCCCGGGTCGGGTGCGGTGCGGATCGAACGGGGTGCGGGGCCGTCAGCGCCCCCAGTGCGGCGGTACGTCCTGCCGGAGGCGGTCGTCGTTGCTGTCCACGGCCGCGTCGTCCTCGGTGCGGTTGGGCACGATGCGCGGGCCGCCGCGGCGTACGGGCTGCTCCATCGGCTTCCCGGTGACCGACGAGACCACGACGCGGCCCGGGCGCGACTCTCCGAGCGTGGGTGAGCGCCGATCAGTCATGGCTCTCCTGGTAGCGGCGGATCGCGGAGGACACGGACACATCCAGCAGCAGGGAGCGCTGCTCGAAGCCGAGGAACTCCCGCACTTCGGCGGCGAGCTGCTCGGTGAGGCGGGCACGTCCGTCACTGGAGATGTAGGCGACGACCGCGTCGAAGTCCTCCGCGCCGTAGAACGACAGCGGGTGGCCTGCCGGCACCTTGGGGCGCGGGAGGCGATGGCGGGTGGTGCCGGCGCGTGCCACCGGCTCCTGGAGGCGCTCCATCCAGAACGCGTGCGCCCGCTCCACCGTGCGCGTGACGCGGTCCGCTTCGCCTTCGGGGTCGATGAACAGGGCCCACGACCAGACGCGCTCCACGACCCAGCCCGCGGCTTCGAGGCGTTCGGTGCGAAGCCGGTCGCGTTCGCGCTGGTCAGCGGTGGTGGCGTAGCGGGCTCCGTCGGTCTCCACCGCCACGAGGAGGCGGCCCGGCAGGTCCCGGTGGCCGACGGCGAGTTCGATGCGGTCGTGGGAGAGGCCGTAGTCGAGCTCGGTGTGGAGGCCGCGCTCCTGCAGACGGTCCGCGAGGTCGGCCACGAGGGCGTCGATGTGGGAGTCGCCGCCCTCGGCGAAGCGGATCGCCGGCGTGGCGTCGGCGGTGGCGTCGTCCTCGGACACCTCAGGGGTGGGCTCCGGCAGGGGCGCGACGTCGGCGGCGGAGTGGCCGACGGGTTCCGACGCGTCCGCGGATTCACCGGCATCCTCAGCGCACTCGGTGGCTTCCTGCTCGGCGGGGTCGGGGGCTCCGTCGGCTTGCTGCTCGTCGGCTTCCTGCTCGGCGTACTCGGAGGCTCCGTCGGCCTGCTGCTCGCCGGCTGCCTGCTCGGTGGGCTCGGGGGCGGCGG
>NZ_JAKRNG010000032.1:0-24582 GCF_022347125.1 Helcobacillus sp. ACRRO | reverse complement strand
CCCCGGCACGCTCTGGGCCGTCGGTCCCCGTCGGCCCAGAGCGTGCCGGGGATCGGCAGGTCGTCCTGCTCGTAGGGGTCGAGATAGTGCCCGGTGAGGGTGCGGGAGATCGCCTCCCAGGTGAGGAGGTCGAACCCGGGGGCGTTCTGCGAGTCGAGGGTGCGCGCCATGCGGCTGGAGCGGCCCGGCGCTTCCGGTTCGTAGCGGACGTCGCGGCCCATGAGTTCGTCGCGGTAGCGGCCGCGCACCACTTCGCAGGACCAGGCGCGCGGCCCCGCTGGCAGCAGCAGCATCAGGGTGTCGGCGTGGAGGTCCGAGAACGATGCGTCCATCAGGTAGTCGAGCAGCTCATCGTCGTCGTGGCCGTTGAGCACGGCGAGCGTCAGTTCGTCGATGCGGGTCACGCGTGCCATGCGGGGTCCTCCAGGTCGATGATGTCGGCGCCGAGTTCGGTGAAGCGGCGGTCGTGGGTGACCACGATGACGGTGCAGTGCTCGAAGAGGGCGTCCTCGCCGGTGCCGAGGATGCGCTGCATCAGCGCGTGCGCCGTGTCCTCGTCGAGGTGCTCGGTGGGCTCGTCCAGGATGGTGATGGGTGAGCGGCGGGCGATGGCGCGCGCCAGCAGGATGCGGCGGCGCTCACCGCCGGAGACGTCGGTGCCGCCGGACCCGAGCATGGTGTCCAACCCGCCCGGCAGGCCCGCAACCCAGCCGCCGAGGCCCGCGTCGGTGAGAGCACCGCGGATCTGCTCGTCATCGAGATCGCGTTGGGCCACCCGGATGTTCTCCCGCAGGGAGGTGGCGAAGAGGTGTGCGTCCTCCGCGTAGGAGGTGATGTGCCCGCGCAGCTGCTGCTCGTCAAGGCCTGCGAGGGACACCCACTGCCCGCTCGAATGGGAGCCGACGGAGACCCGTCCTCGCAGCGGTGCCAGCAGTCCGGCCAGGGTCAGCAGCAGCGTCGTCTTGCCGCGGCCCGATGCGCCGAGGACGACCGTGCGGGAGCCGGGGGCGAACGTGCGGGTGAAGTCCCGCAGCACGGGCGTGCCGGGCACCCAGCCGACCGTGAGGTTCGTGGCGGCGAGGGTGAGCGCCCGGTGGCCCTTGTCTACGGCGGGGAGGGCGGCGGCGCGGTGGGCGTCGTCGTCGATGTCGGGCATCTCACCGGTGCCGGCGATGTCGCTGAGGCGCTCCGCGGCGGCTTCCGATCGGGCCTTCTGGCGGGCCGCAGCGGGCAGGACGGTGGCCGCTTCGAAGCTGGACAGCGGCAGCAGCAGGAGCAGGCCGACGATGCCGGCGGTGGTGGGGACGATGCCGCCGGCGAACCCGTCGGCCGGCAGGAGGTGCACGGCGCCCGCCGCGAGGATGGAGCCCACCAGTGCGGGGATCATGGCGAGCATGACGCCGGCCTGTGCGAAGGCCGACGGGCGCGCCGCTTCGTCCAGGCCCCGATCGAGGTCCGCCTGGGCGTCTCTGAGATCGGCCAGGGCGGTCTCGAGGGTGCCGGCGACCCGCATGGCGTCGCCGTTGTCGGCGATGTCGAGGGTGATCGCCGCCAGGCGCATGCGCCGCTGCACGAGGGCGCGTTCGGTGTGCTGAGCGGCCCGGTAGGCGGCGTACGGCGCCCACAGGGACGCGATCAGCAGGGACGCCAGCATGAACAGGGCAGCGATCGGCGCGAAGGGGAAGAACGTGAGCACAACCAGCACGGCCATGACGGCCGCGACGATCGCTGGGATGACGTGGCGGATGACGTCATCGGCCATGTCCTCCGCGTCGTCGCCGATGCGGGCGAGGAGGTCGCCGCGCTTGAGGCGCTGCAGATGGTCATCGGTGCGGCGCGACAGGTTGGTGAACAGGTTCGTGCGCAGGTTCATCACACCGGTGAGGGCGGCGTCGTGCGTGAGCATGCGCTCCACGTACCGGAACACGCCGCGGGAGATGCCGAGCGCCCGCACCGACACCACGGCGATGGACAGGTCCAGCACCGGCGGCATCGTCCACGCGGTGGTGATCAGCCAGCCGGACACGGCGGCGAGGGCGAACGCAGCCGCCAGGGTCGCCACGCCGGCGGCGACAGCCGCAATGATCGACCGCGGCGGAATCTCCATCAGCGCCCGCATCAGGGTGATGGGGGAGAGGGTGCGGTCCGGCTCCTGGTCGTGCTGGTCGAGTAGGCGGCGGTCGGCGCTGGCGGGTGCTTCAGCGTGCTCGAGGTCGGGGACGCTTCGGTGCTGGCTCATGCGGGCACCTCCGCGGTCTCGTCCGCAGCCGCGGGGACGGCCGACCGGACGGGTGTGACGCGATCCGCAACCTCGAGGAGGCTGGTGCGGTGCGTGATGATGAGGACGGTGGAGCCGGAGTCGCGCAGACGGTCGATGACGGCGATGACGCGGTCCTCGCTCTCGCCGTCGAGGTGGGCGGTGGGCTCGTCCAGGATCACCAGAGGCCGGTGCTGCAGCAGGGCCGCAGTGAGCGCGACCCGCTGCCGCTGGCCGACGCTGAGGCCGGTGCCGCCGCGGCCGATCACGGCGTCCCAACCGCGGTCGTCGATGACGTCGCCGAGGCCGGTAGCGTCCATGGCGGCGCGCAGCTGCTCATCGTCGGGGGCGGTGCCGTCGGCTGCGGCGCTGCCGGTGAGGATCTCCCGGATGGTGCCGGGGCCGATGACCGGGCGCTGCGGCAGCCATGTCACCTGCTCATGCAGAGCGGGGAGGTCCACGTCGGCCAGGTCGATGGGGGCGGATCCGGCCGGTTCGAGGACGATGCGGCCATCGGTGGGCGTCAGCAGGCCCAGCAGGGCGCTGACGGCGGTGGACTTTCCGCAGCCCGACGGGCCGGTGAGGGCGTGCACCCCGCCGGGTTCGATGACGACGTTCAGTCCCGCGGGGGCGGTCGAGTCGCGGCCGGTGACGGACAGGTCCTCGATCCGGATCGTGGTGGTGCGCAGATCAGGGGCTGCCGTAGAGCCCTCGGGACGCAGAGGAGCGGTGAGCACGGCGAAGGCGGCGTCGAGGGCGGCGACGCCGTCGGCGGAGGCGTGGAACTGCTGCCCCACGAGCCGCAGCGGGAGGTACACCTCGGCGGCGAGGACCAGCACGGCGATCGCGGGGAACAGCTCCATCTCGGCGTACACCAGGCGCAGGCCGATCGAGACGGCGATCAGGGCGACGCCGAGGGTGGCGATGAGCTCCAGCACGAACGAGGACAGGAACGCGAACGCGAGGGTGCGCATCGCCGAGGACTTGTGCTCGCGGCCCAGGCCTTCGACGATCTGCTCGCTGCCGCGCTCCCGGCCGAGGGCGCGCAGCGTCGGCAGGCCCTCCACGAGGTCGAGGGTCTGGGACCAGAGAGTGCGCATCGTGCCGAGGGACCGCTGGGAGGCGTTCTCGGTCATGCGACCGATGAGGATCATGAAGACCGGGATCAGGGGGATCGCCACCAGCGCCACGATCGCGCTGGTCAGGTCCCACCAGGCGATGGCGAGGAGCGCAAGCGGGGTGACGGTGGCGGCGAGCGCCAGCTGCGGCACGTACCCGGTCATGTAGGGGCGCAGCGCCTCCAGGCCGGTGGTGGCGAGCGCCGCGGACGACGCGGCCTCCGTCGGCCTTCCGTTCGCGTCCACGCGGCCCCGGGGGCCAGCGAGCGCGAGGTGGCGCATGAGGCGCTGCCGCAGCTGCGCGATGGTGCGCGTAGCGGCGCGGTGGCCGGTGAGCTCCCGCACCCACTGGGTGAGGGCGCGCACCGCCAGGGCGAGGGTGAGCACGCCGAGCACCCCGGGGTGCTCCAGCGGCCACTGGTTGTGCTGGAGGACCGCGGCGCCGAGGCGGCCCACGCACCAGGCGACCGTGATCATGGCGACAGCCTCCACCAGACCCGCTGCGACAGTGAGCGCCAGGTGCTGGCGGGCACTGCGGACCTCAGAGATGAGGCGGGGGTCCAGGGGAGGCTGTCGACGAGCCACGTGCTCTAATTCCCTCTCAGCTGACCGAAGTCAGCGGGCGGTCTCGGTGCGGTGATCATCCGTGTCGAACGCGGCGCGGTACTCATCGCGCACACGGCCGACGATGCCGGAACCGGGAGCCGGGGTGTCCTCACCGGTCACGCGGTGACGGAAGACCCAGTAGCTCCAGGCCTGGTAGGCGAGGACGATCGGCAGGAGCACCACCGTAGCAATGGTCATGACCGTCAGGGTGTACTCCGTGCTGGACGCGTTGGTCACCGTCAGCGACAGGGCGTCGTCGTTGACCGCGGGCAGCACGTACGGGAACAGGCCGCCGAACAGCTGGATGGTCGCCATCGCGATCGCCAGGGAGGTGGCGCCGAACGCGGCGCCCTCACGACGAGCACGGTTGAGCGGCACCACGGCGATCAGGGCGAGCGCCGCGATCACCAGCGGGATCCAGGTCCACCAGGTGTGGGAGTGGGCGATCTGGGCCCACACCACGAACACGGCGGCGACCACGATCGTGGGGATCGCGATGCGGCCGGCGAGCCGGTTGGCGTCCTCGCGGAGGTCGCCCGTGGTGCGCAGGGCCAGGTACAGGGTGCCGTGCAGCCAGAACAGCAGCACGAAGGTCAGGCCGCCGAGGATGCCGAACGGGTTCAGCAGGCCCAGCAGGGTGGTGGTGATGACGGAGTTGCCTCCGGCATTCGCCTCCATCTCAAAGCCGCGCACGATGTTGGCGAAGGCGACGCCCCACAGGAGGGCGGGGCCGAAGCCGCCGATGAAGTGCATCCAGTCCCACGCCTTCTTCCAGGTGGGGCTGTCCACCTTGTCGCGGTACTTGAAGGCGCACACGCGCACGATGAGCGCGAGCAGGATGACGAACAGGGCGAGGTAGGCGCCGGAGAACAGCGTGGCGTACCACTCCGGGAAGGCGGCGAACATGGCGCCGCCGCCCACCAGCAGCCACACCTCGTTGCCGTCCCACACGGGGCCGATGGTGCGCAGGATCTGCTTCTTGCGGCGCTCATCGCCCTTGCCGAGCGGGAACACGTTCATGCCGACCCCGAAGTCGAAGCCTTCGAGGACGAAGTAGCCCAGGAACAGCACCGCGATCAGCGCGAACCAGAGGATCTGGAGGAATGTTGCATCCATGATGAGTCTCCTTGTGCCTCAGTAGCCGAAGCTGATGGTCGGGGTGTCGAGCTGCTTGGCGCCGTCGTCGGCGGTGACGCGCTGCGGGGCGGAGACGCCCTTCACCGCGGCCTTGTGCATCAGGTAGTACCAGACCACCGCAAGGGCGCCGTAGATGAGGGTGAAGCCGACGAGAGTGAGGATGACGATCCAGTCGGGGTGTCCGGAGACGCCCTGCATGGTCATCATGCGCACCATCGGATCACCATTGGGGGAGGGGTGCACCACCCAGGGCTGGCGGCCCATTTCGGTGAACACCCAGCCGGCGGAGTTCGCCAGGAACGGCATCGGGATGGCGAGCACTGCGAAGCGGGCGAACCACTTCGAGCCGGTGGTGCGGCGCATCTCGCCCTTGCCGCGGGTGACCCACCATGCCCAGACGGCGAGGATGCCGGAGAAGACGGCGAAGCCCATCATGAGGCGGAAGGACCAGTAGGTGACGAACAGGTTCGGACGGTAGTCGGCCTCGACGGTCTCGCCGGCGGCGTTGACGACCGTGTCACCGAACTTCTCCTTGTACTCCTTCTGCAGGCTTTCCACGCCCCGCAGCTCAGCGTTGGGGTTGTTGGTCGCCAGGATGGAGGTGACGTACGGGATCTCGATGAGGTGCGTGACGTCGGAGCAGTTCTGCTTGAACGCCTCCGGGCCGCCGACGGTCAGGATGGAGAACGGCACGCCCTCCTGGTCCTCGCAGATCGCCTCAGCGGACGCCATCTTCATCGGCTGCTGCTGGAACATGAGCTTGGCCTGAACATCGCCGGACACGAAGATCAGCAGTGCGGAGATGACCATGGCGAGGGTGCCGAAGCGAACCGCGGGGCGGAACACCTCGCGGGCGAGGTGGGTGTGCTCCTGGGCGGCAGCGGTGTCGGCCTCGAGCTCCTGGGCGCGGTTGTGGTGGCGCACCATGTGGAAGGCGGCGATGCCGGTGACGAACGCGGCGGCGACCAGCCAGGCGCCCGCGATCACATGCGGGAATGCGGCGAGGGTGGTCGGGTTGGCGAGGACGGCGAAGATGCCGCCGGCCTCCGGGTCGAGCTCAGCGCGGCCGGTGGTCGGGTTGAACTGAGCGCCGACGGGGTGCTGCATGAAGGAGTTCGCCGCGATGATGAAGTACGCGGACGCGGTGGTGCCGAGGGCGACCAGCCAGATCGTCAGCAGGTGGACCTTCTTCGACATGCGGTTCCAACCGAAGATCCACAGGCCCAGGAAGGTCGACTCCATGAAGAAGGCGATCAGGCCCTCCAGGGCCAGTGGTGCGCCGAAGATGTCGCCGACGAAGCGGGAGTACTCCGACCAGTTCATGCCGAACTGGAACTCCTGCACGATGCCGGTGGCGATGCCGATGCCGAAGTTGACGATCAGCATGGAGCCGAAGAATTTGGTGAGTCGGGTCCACGAGTCAGCCTTGACCGGATCCTTCGACGTGTAGGCGACGGTCTGCATGATCGCGACGAGGAGGGAGAGGCCGATGGTGAGGGGGACGAAGATGAAGTGGTAGACGGTTGTGATGCCGAACTGCCACCGTGCGAAATCAAGAGCCTCCATGCTGCGTCCTTTGCAATCTGAAGGAATGGGTGAGGGGACGGTCTCAGGGTAGTGCTCCCGGCTTGGGACCGATAGGGCTAAGGTCCTGGTCCGTCCCGCAGTGCGATGCGATGGGATCGAGCGGCGGTTCGCTCCGCTCCCCGCAGGAGCAGTGTGCGATACTGGGGCGCGAACGCCGACGTGCTCCGCACCGAGCATCCGGCACCCTCCGTTGACTGAGCGCTCCGCCGAACCAGGCCGTGAAGCTTGCAGGTCAGCACCGCAGCGCTCCGCTTCCGCGGAGCAGCGCGAGGGAATGATTGACTTCCGTCCCCCAGGGGACGATGACCTGAACGGGCCACGGTGCGGTGGTTCCGCCGAAAAGGAGCAGCCCCATGGCTGATGCACACCCGCACACTGATGAACCCTCGTCGACCAGCGTCTCGAGCGTTCCGCCCCGACGCCGTCGCCGAGCAGCCGGCAGCGCAGCCGGCGCGCCTCAGGTGAGCAGCCCCGCCCCTGACCAGGACTCGAGCCCCCGCACCACTGCCGCCGCTCCCGCCGCCTCCAGCGTCGTGACCGATGCGGCACCCGTGAACTTCCGCCAGCGCCGCCGCGCCGCTGCCGCCTCCGCGCCAGCGGACTCGGCCGCCCCGGCCGACGGCCCCGCCACGCGCACCCGCGCCGCCTCCCCGGCGAAGGCGGAGAAGAGCAGCACCAGCGCCCGCACGTCGGCGAAGGATACGAAGGGTGCATCGACGGATGCGCCGAAGGAAGCTCCGAAGGACGCCGCTGAGGTGCTCGCCGCTGAGCCGAAGCGCGCCGGTTCTCGCCGCGCAGAGCGTGCGGAGCGCGCCGAGGAGGACCGCCGCACCGCGCGCAGCCGTCGCCGTTCCCGCCGCAGCAGCGAGGCTGATGATTCGACCCCGTCGGCCGATTCCGATCAGAACGACCCCAGCAGCCAGAGCGACCAGCAGGAGGAGCCGAGCCCTCGCCGCCGCAGCCGCCGCTCGGAGAGCGCTGATGGCTCTGAGCGCAGCTCGCGTCGCCGCTCGCGCCGATCCTCCAGCGACGACCGCACCGAGGACGCGCCCGCTGAGGCCGCAGACGCCCCGCGCGACCAGAACGACCGCGATCAGGGCGAGCGCAATCAGGGTGTGGCCGATGACCTGCAGGCCCTGCGCGAGTCCGCTCCGGAGCCGAAGCGTCAGCGCCGCGCCGCCGCCGACACCGCCGACTTCGCGAACCTCCTCTTCCAGGCACCGACGCCGAGCGACCAGGACCAGGACGATGAGCCGCAGTTCGATGCGAACGGCGTGGAGATCAGCTCCGCTCTGAGCTTCGACGCCCCCGACCTCGAGGCCGCCCGCGCAGAGGCGGAGCGTCGTCGCGAAGAGTCGCGTCGTCGCCGCGCCGAGCAGGCGCAGCGCAGCCGTGACGAGGCCGATGAGGACGATGACGACGTCAACGACGGTGACTCCGACGACTCCGATGACGACGATTCGGAGGGCTCGCGCTCCTCGTCCCGCCGCCGTCGCCGCCGCGGTGGCCGTGGTCGGCGCGGCCGGGGCCGCGGTGACGATGATCAGCGCAGCTCCGGAGACGACCAGTCCTCGGATGACGACGACAGCGACGATGACGACTCCTCGGAGGAGGAGCAGCCCTCGAGCAGCCGTCGCCGTCGTCGCCGTCGCCGCTCCTCGGGTTCCAGCGGTGAGCCTGAGTCGGACGATCCGCCGAACACGGTGGTGCGCGTGCGCGAAGCCCGCGACGAGGTTCGAGCCGTCAAGGGCTCGACCCGCCTGGAGGCGAAGCGCCAGCGCCGCCGCGAGGGCCGTGAGTCCGGCCGTCGCCGCCACTCCATCACCGAGGCGGAGTTCCTGGCCCGCCGCGAGTCCGTCAAGCGCTCCATGATCGTGCGCGAGCGCCCGGGCCGCACCCAGATCGCCGTGCTCGAGGACAACATCCTCGTGGAGCACTACGTGGCGCAGAAGTCGCAGACCTCGATGGTCGGCAACGTGTACATCGGCAAGGTGCAGAACGTGCTGCCGTCGATGGAGGCCGCCTTCATCGACATCGGCAAGGGCCGCAACGCCGTGCTGTACGCCGGTGAGGTCAACTGGGACGCCGCTGGACTCGACGGTCAGCCGCGCCGCATCGAACTGGCCCTCAAGCCGGGCGACCCTGTGCTGGTGCAGGTCACCAAGGACCCGATCGGCCACAAGGGCGCCCGCCTGACCTCGCAGATCTCCCTGCCGGGCCGCTACCTGGTGTTCGTGCCGGGCGGTTCCATGACCGGCATCTCCCGCAAGCTGCCGGAGAACGAGCGCGCCCGCCTGAAGAAGCTGCTGAAGACCATCGTGCCGAAGGACGCGGGCGTGATCGTCCGCACTGCCGCTGAGGGCGCAACGGATGAGGAGCTGACGCGGGACGTCGAGCGTCTGCAGAAGCAGTGGGAGAAGATCGAGAAGACCCGCAAGTCGAAGAACGCCCCGGCTGCGCTGTCCACCGAACCGGACCTGGCGATCCGCGTGGTCCGCGACATCTTCAACGAAGACTTCACCTCGCTGATCGTCGAGGGTGAGAGCGTGTACCAGGAGGTGCACGAGTACCTCTCCAACGTGGCGCCGGACCTGCTGGACCGCGTCACCAAGCACGTCGGTGACCGCGACTCGTTCGCCAAGCACCGCGTGGACGAGCAGCTGATGAAGGCGATGGACCGCAAGGTCTACCTGCCCTCCGGTGGTTCGCTCGTCATCGACCGCACCGAGGCCATGACCGTGGTGGACGTCAACACCGGCAAGTTCACCGGCGGTGCCGGCGGCTCGCTGGAGGAGACCGTCACCAAGAACAACCTGGAGGCGGCGGAGGAGATCGTCCGTCAGCTGCGTCTGCGCGACACCGGCGGCATCATCGTCATCGACTTCATCGACATGGTGCTCGAATCCAACCGCGACCTCGTCATGCGCCGCCTCATCGAATGCCTCTCCCGTGACCGCACCAAGCACCAGGTGGCGGAGGTGACCTCCCTCGGCCTCGTGCAGATGACCCGTAAGCGGGTGGGCGCCGGCCTCGTGGAGACCTTCTCCTCGACCTGTGACAGCTGCAACGGCCGCGGCGTGATCATCGACCTCGACGGTCACCAGCACCAGGAGGCTCCCGCGTTCGAGGACGACTCCAACCGTCGTGGGCGCCGCGGGCGCGGCAAGCGCGGTGGTCGTGACTCCGGCGGCAGCGCGAACGGCAACGGTGGTCGCGGCTCCAAGCAGAGCGCGCCGACGGAGGCCGACGCTGAGCAGGCCCTCGCCGATGCGGACGCCAAGCGCGAAGCCGCAGCTGAGCGCGCTCGTGACGCCGTGCAGGAGATCGTGGACCAGAAGAACAGCAGCGATGTCCAGGTCCTGGAGCAGGACCAGAAGTCGCGCGACCTCGCCCGCGCCACGATCGCCTCGATCGCGGCCGCGACCGCGAAGGACGATCACCATCACCCGGAGGTGACGGTGGACGGCCAGGTCATCAGCCTCGACCAGGACGGTGAGCCGGAGCAGGCCCCGTCGGCCCAGGATGAACAGCAGAGCGCGCCGGCCCAGGACGGCCAGGACGCTCCGCAGGAGCCGTCGGGCCAGGCCGAGTCGCAGGAGCCGTCGGCTCAGGATGACCCGCAGAGTGCACTGGACCTCACGGCCGAGGAGGACTGACGTCGCCGGCCGGTCGACGTGACCAAAGCCACCGGGCTCGGATGTGCTCTGAGCCCCATGGGGGTGCGTGTTCTGTTGACCGGCCTGTGTGCGCTCTCGTATTCTGTACGTCGGTGCTTTTCCAGCACCAGGTGTGCGCATCTCCCGATCTCCGCCCGAGTTCCGGCTCGTCCTGAGCCCTCTGGGTGGGGGCTGGCGGTCTGAGATGCCAGGCCACAACAGCTTTGTGTCAGCAAGTAGGAAAGAGTAGAGACGTGGTGTACGCAATCGTCCGCGCAGGCGGTCGTCAGGAGAAGGTGTCGGTCGGTGACACCATCGTGATCAACCGCGTTGCAGGCGAGGCGGGCGACAGCGTTGAATTCGCTCCGGTCCTCCTCGTTGACGGCGACAAGGTCACCTCCTCCAAGGACGACCTCGCCAACGTGAAGGTCACTGCCGAGATCGTTGAGGACCTCCGCGGTCCGAAGATCCGCATCCTCCGTTACAAGAACAAGACCGGCTACAAGAAGCGCCAGGGCCACCGTCAGGAACTGACCCGGCTCAAGGTCACGAAGATCGCCTGATCGGCGATCCGATAATCGAGAGAAGGTAACTGACTCATGGCATCGAAGAAGGGCGTCAGCTCATCCAAGAACGGCCGCGACTCGAACGCACAGCGCCTCGGCGTGAAGCGCTTCGGCGGCCAGGACGTGCTCGCAGGCGAGATCCTCGTCCGCCAGCGCGGCACCAAGTTCCACCCCGGCAGCGGTGTGGGCAAGGGCAAGGACGACACGCTGTTCGCGCTCACCGCGGGCACCGTCGAGTTCGGCCGTCAGCGCGACCGCAAGGTCGTCAGTGTCGTCGCCTCTGCCTGATCGGCACACGCGACCGAAAAGCATCCGAAGCGAGGAGCGGGTTTCAATCCCGCTCCTCGCTTCTTCTGTGCGGGCGTCCTCTGAGCGCCCGCCTACACTGAACGCACACGCAACCAGGCACTTAGGGGAGATCCATGGCGACCTTCATCGACCGAGCAGTCATCCACGTCACCGGCGGTGACGGCGGTGACGGTGCCGCCTCCATCCGCCGCGAGAAGTTCAAGCCCCTGGGCGGCCCGGACGGTGCCGACGGCGGCAACGGCGGTGACGTGATCCTCGAAGTGGACCGCAACATCACCACCCTCATGGACTTCCACCACCTGCCGCATCGCCGCGCTGAATCGGGGGGCTTCGGCAAGGGCGACAACCGCGAGGGCAGGAACGGTGAGGACCTGGTGCTGCGCATCCCCGACGGCACCGTGCTGAAGACCCGCGACGGCGAGCTCATCGCCGACCTCGTCGGCGTGGGCACCCGCTTCGTCGCGGCCCGCGGCGGCAAGGGCGGTCTCGGCAACACCTCGCTCGCGTCGGCGAAGCGCAAGGCCCCCGGGTTCGCACTGCTGGGCGAGCCCGGTGAGGAGCGCACGCTCGTGCTCGAGCTGAAGTCCATCGCGGACGTCGCCCTCGTCGGGTACCCGTCGGCCGGGAAGTCCTCGCTGATCGCTGGGATGAGCTCCGCCCGTCCGAAGATCGCGGACTACCCGTTCACCACGCTGCAGCCGAATCTCGGTGTGGTGCAGGAGCAGCAGTTCCGCTTCACGATGGCGGATGTCCCGGGCCTGATCCCCGGCGCGTCCGAGGGCAAGGGCCTAGGCTTGGCGTTCCTGCGGCACATCGAGCGCTGCCACGTGCTGGTGCATGTGCTGGACGCGGCGTCGATGGAGTCGGACCGCAATCCTGTTGATGACTTCCGCACCATCGAGAACGAACTGCGGCAGTACGCCGCCTCCCTGGACCAGGAGAGCGCTGTTGAGGGGATGCCGCCGCTGATGGAGCGCCCCGGTGTCATCGTCCTCAACAAGACGGACCTGCCGGACGGCGTGGACATGTCCGAGATGGTGATGGGCGAGTTGGAGAAGACGGGGATGCCGATCTTCCAGGTGTCCGCCGTGTCCCACAAGGGCCTGAGGGAACTGGCACTGGCGCTCGGTTCTATGGTGGAGAAGGCCCGTGCGGCCGTCCCGGAACCCGAGGACGAGGAGCGTGAGGTCGTCACGCTGAAGCCGCGGATGCGAGGACGCAAGGAGAAGGACTTCACGATCGAGAAGGAGCAGTACGCTGGGCACTACGCCTTCCGGATCGTGGGCGACAAGCCCGAGCGGTGGGTGCGCCAGACCCAGTTCTCCAACGACGAAGCCGTCGGCTTCCTCGCCGATCGCCTCAACAACCTCGGTGTCGAGGATGAACTGTTCAAGGTGGGGGCGAAGGCCGGCGACACGGTCGTCATCGGCCCCGGCGAGGACGCGATCGTGTTCGACTGGGAGCCGACGATGCTGGGCGGAGCCGAGCACCTCGGTGCCCGCGGAACCGACCTGCGCTTCGAGGAGTCCAGCCGTCCTACCCGTGCCGAGAAGCGCGAGGTGAAGCGGGTGCGGACTCAGGAGCGCCTGGGGCGCATTGCAGCGATGGACGAGGAGCGACGCTCCGGCAAATGGGCGGACCCGTCGAAGGACGACTGATCAGGCGGGCAGATCGTCACCGGCCGACGGGTACGACGTCTGCGCTCCGCGTCCTGTGACCGCGTAGGCGCCGACCCGAGCCGCGAAGCGAGCAGCGTCCACGAGTGGATCCCCGTCGGCCAGCTTCAGCGCGAGTGCGCCGATGAACGCGTCGCCCGCGCCGGTGGTGTCGACCGCGGTGACCGTGACGGCGGGGATGCTGACGCTGTCGCTGCCGTGCTCCATCACGACGGCGCCGTCCGCCCCGAGCGTCAGCACGATCGACCGGACGCCCGCGGTGAGCAGCGCGGTGCACGCGGCGGTGGCGCCGGATGAGGCGATGCCGAACTGGTCCGCCACGAGCTGCGCCTCATGTTCGTTGACCACCAGCGGATCCGCGGCGAGGACCACGGAGCGCTCCAGGTTCAGCACCGGTGCCGGGTTGAGCAGGAAGCGCGCATCCGTCGGTACGAGGCCGGGGATCGCCTCAATGCCATCGCGTGGGATCTCGCCCTGGCTGATCACCACGGCGGCGCCCTCGACAGCGGCGCGGGCGGCGGTGACCCGGGCCGCGTCCATCGCGCCGTTCGCCCCGGGAACCACGATGATCGTGTTCTCTCCGGCGGCGTCCACCGTGATGATCGCCAGCCCTGTTGGGCCGGGCACCTCATCCACCGCCGTCAGGTCGACCCCGGCGGCGCGCAGCTCCTGCAGGGCAGGTTCGCTGTTTGCGTCGGTGCCGACGGCTCCCACCATCCGCACGGTGCCGCCGAGCTTCGCCGCGGCGACTGCCTGGTTCGCACCCTTGCCGCCCGGCGTGATCTCGCCGCCGGTCCCGTGGAGGGTCTCACCGGGGGAGGGGTGGCGCTGCACCACAGCGGACAGATCGGCGTTGATCGAACCGACGACGGTGATGACGGGGGAGCGGGTGGTCACGGTGGGCCTCCAGGCCGGCAGAAGGGGCGGGTCGGATTCCATCGTACGGGGCGGCGCATCGGCGTGACGTTGGACACCTCCTGATCTTTCTCTGGATGCAGGCTGGGCGCTGACTTACTCTTCGGTGAGGATGCCGCGAGCAGAGGCGGCTCAGGATCAGATGGGGGACCGCGATGGTGCAGGACCGAACACACGACGGGCAGAGCTGGGAGCTGCCGGAGCCCGCTGCCGCAGGAGCATGTGCCGGCAGGCCAGCTGCCTCAGCATCGCCCCGCCCACGCCGGCGGCGCACAGTGCTCGTGCTGACTCTCCTCGGGGCACTGCTGTTCGGCATGGGGGTCGCCGGCGCGCTCGAACTCGCCCGCGGCGGCTCAGACCGCACCGGCACTGTCATCAGTGTGATCGACGGGGACACCGTGATCATGTCCATTGCGGGGGAGGAGACGACTGTCCGCCTCCTCAACGTCGACACTCCGGAGACCAAGGATCCGAACAAGCCGGTCCAATGCATGGGCCCGGAGGCTGCTGAATGGCTGGCGCAGCGTCTGCCCGCCGGAACCGAGGTCGAGCTCGAGTACGACGAAGAGCGCACCGACCGCTACGGGCGCACCCTCGCGGCCGTGTCCGTGGGCGGCTCCCTCATCAATCGCGAGATCGCCGAACAGGGTCTTGGCGTCGCGGTCAGCTATGAGCCGAACACCCAGTTCTTCAGCACGGTCCGTGCCGGCCAGAAGGAAGCGGAGGAGGGCAAGCGCGGTCTGTTCGATCCCATGGTCGAGTGCTCGCTGCCGGCTCAGGTGCAGGCGGCGCAGGCGTCGCTCTCTCAGATCCCGCCCGCTGCATCGACTGCTGCTTCGCCCGCCGCCGCTCCGGCCGGAGCCGACGACATCCTCAGCTCCGCCGAGACGCTGGTCAGCGCCGTGGCGCCCGGCGGCAACCTGGTCGCCCTCGGTCTCGGCATCTACGCCGCTGACTCGCTGAGCGGCTACCGCGACGCACAGCACGCACTGATCAGCGACGAGCACCAGAAGGCCACCGGCCGTCTTCGCGCCGTGAGGGCGGATTTCGACAAACGTGAGCAGGTGCGCCGCGCTGAGCAGGCTCGCTCTTCTGAGGCGCGAACTGTCGATGAGAAGTCCGCCGCGCAGAGCGCTCCGAAGAGGCCCGCGGTTCAGACGCCTCGACCGGCGAAGGAGGAGCCGACCCGACCGAAGGAGTCGAAGCCGTCGGCCCCTGCGCAGCAGCAGCCGAAGCGAGAGGCGCCGTCGACCGAGAAGCCGAGACGTTCACCGAAGCAGGAGAAGCCGAAGCCGGCACCGAAACAGGAGAAGCCGAAGCCGAAGCAGGAGAAGCCCAAGCCGGCACCGAAGCAGGAGAAGCCGAAGCCGAAGCAGAACAAGCCGACGAAGTCCGGGAAGTCCTCGTGCGTGCCCTACGGGCCTGAGATCCCCTACGGTGCCGACGGCGGTTACACCGGCAAGCGCTACGGGATGCCGGGCGGCAAGACCTTCCGGAAGTGCCGCTGACCAGCGCGGCGCGGCCCGCGGGTCTCTAGACTGATCCCCAGTCCTCCGAGGCCCCTGCCTGAGCTCCCGGCGAAAGGATCCCTCTGTGGAACAGTCTGCACGCACACGGCTGACATCGCTGCTGTACGCCGTCCTGCTCATGGCGGGCACAGCGATGCTGGTGCTCGGCGGGCTGTGGATCTACAACTCCTATGTCCGATCCGACACCCAGAGGGCCACGGTGGTGGGGGTGCAGGACGGGGACACGGTCATCGTCGATATCGACGGCAAGGACACAGCAGTGGATCTGATCAATGTGAACGCGCCCGATATCGCGACCGGTGACCAGCCCCAGCAGTGCCTGGCGAACGAATCCGCCCAATACCTGGCGAAGCGTCTGCCGAGCGGCACCGAGGTGGATCTCGTGTTCGATCACGAGCGCAAGAACTCCGCCGGTCACCTGCAGGCGCTGGTCCAGGTCGATGACGTCTCCATCAATCAGGACATCGCCAAGGAGGGCCTCGCCACCGCGGCGGGGGTGAAGGAGAACAAGCGGTTCTACCAGAAGGTCCTCGACGGACAGAACAGCGCTATGAAGAACAAGCGCGGCATGTTCGACCCAACGGTGCCGTGCTCGCTGGAAGCACAGGCGGCGGAGCAGAAGAAGCAGATCGACGCTGTGCAGCAGCCGGGCCCGGGGGTGGATGTGCCGACGGCTCTGGAGGACGCCGCTGCGAAGCGGAAGTCCGCAGCGGCGTTCACAGAGCAGCTGTCCGGGCAGGGCCTGCAGGACCTGGGGCTGCACGCCCTTAGCTCCACCTCCACCCACGACTATGTGAAGGCGCAGCGCGATGCGCTGAAGTCCTCCCTGCGCAGCGCAGATGTGAAGATCGACCGCCTGAAGGAGGCGAAGGAGACGGAGGAGAAGCGCCGCGCCGCGGACAAGGAGAACGAGAAGCGCCGCTCCGAATGGGAGAAGGCGGATCAGGCCTCGGACGGCGGGGGAGCGGACGATCAGCCCTGAGCGTGACGACGGCCCCGCTGCGTGGGGCTTTGCCTCCGGATGTGAAACAATGGACCGAGCTCTCCTCTGAGCGTTCAGACCCCTCCGTGAAAGGTGATTCGATGCTGGATCAGGTTCTGCTGGCAGCCTCCGAGGCCGAGGTGTCCCATGGCGGTGTGCACCCCGCTGTCATCGGGATCGGCGCATTCATCATTCTGATGTCCCTGCTGGGCATCACCTACCTGTTCTCCGGCCTGCGCCAGCAGCCGTCGGAGGGCCGCCGCACCGTCGCAGAGCTGGAGCGCACCCACCGCGAGCACCAGCGCCGTCGCCGCTGACCCCAGGACGGTCCCGCAGGAGCAGTGAACTGACGATGGAGCGCACGCGCAGACGACTCGGCGTGATGGGCGGAACGTTCGACCCCATTCACCACGGCCACCTTGTGGCCGCTTCGGAAGTGCAGAGCGTGTTCGGGCTCGACGAGGTCATCTTCGTCCCCACCGGTCGCCCCTGGCAGAAGGAGGACGACCGGATCTCCGATCCGGAGCACCGCTACCTGATGACCGTGGTCGCGACCGCCGCGAATCCCGTGTTCACCGTGTCCCGCGTGGACATCGACCGGCCGGGCCGCACCTACACCATCGACACCCTGCGCGACCTGCGCAAGCAGTTCCCCGATGACGACCTGTTCTTCATCACCGGAGCGGATGCCCTCACCAACATCCTCACGTGGAAGAACTACGACGAGATCTTCGACCTCGCGCATTTCGTCGGCGTGACGCGCCCCGGACATGATCTGGAGCTCGGTGGACTGCCGGCCGACAAGGTGACCCTCATCGAGGTTCCCGCCATGGCGATCAGCTCCACCGACTGCCGCACGCGTGTCGCGAGCGGCGAGCCCGTCTGGTACCTCGTACCCGATGGGGTGGTCCAGTACATCAACAAGTACGCCCTCTACACAGAAAGCAGTGGCAATGGCTCCTGAGAACAGCGTGACCGGCCGCCGCGGCCGCCGAGCCCGCGCGGCCGAGGGAGGCTCCGCACGTCGTCGCGGAGGGACCATCACACTGTCCCTGTTCGCCTTCCGTCCCGTGATGGAGATTCCGCCCGCGGACTCCCCGAAGCCGGAGCGCGATGGGCTCCTGCCCGCCTCCGCGCTGCGGGTGGAGGAAGCGGCGCCCGATGTGCAGGAGGACGCGGCCGACGGGTTCGATCCGCACCGCGTCACCGAGACCGTGGACGGCCGCGAGATCACCATCGAGTTCAAGCCGGTCGTCTTCGACCCCTCGGATGTCCCGGTCGCGGAGAACGGCCCGGCTGATCTGGAGCTCGGTGTGGAGGATCCCGCACTGAACTACGAGGACGCCGAAGAGCCCACTGACGCCGACGTGCCTACTGACGCCGAGAAGCTCTCCGGCGAGGAGGAGACAGCCGACGAGGTCGACCTCGCCGGCGCGGGAGAGCCCGCCGACGCGGAGGACGCCGCTGATGCGGACGAGACCGCGGACGTCGAGGAGGCCGATGAGACCGCCGAGGACGTCCTGGCCTCTGACCCGCTGGTGGTCGGTGACGAGCTCCCCGACGAGGCCGGTGAGGACGCTGACGCCAGCGTCGCCGATGGCACTGTCGCTGACGGCATGGACGCCGACGACGAGTCTGATGGGGACGAGGACGACGTCGTCCCGGCTGATGCCGACGACGAGGTGGACGATGCGGACACCGACGTGGACGGCGGTGCAGCGGCTCATGTCGATGCCGATGACCAGGGTTCCATCGGCACCGTGGCCGCCGCTCTCGGCTCCACGGCGCTTGCTGCCGGTACCGCGACGGCGGAGCTCAGCCGGGACCGCGCCGCCGATGCGGACCGCGACCACGACGGCGTCGAATTCGGTGAGCTGCCCCCGGAGGACGCGCCGGATCCGCGGCCCGCGCCCCGCTTCGAAGGCACTGTGCTGAACAAGCCCACCCGTTCCACCGCCGGTGTCGGAGCCTGGATCACCTGGGGCGTCATCGCACTCGTTCTGCTCGCCATTGTGCTGCTGGTCCTGTTCGGCCTGATCGGCCCCGGGATCCTGCAGTCCGGTGCGGACCCCGTCGGCCCCACCACCAGCCTGACCGCCACCATCGCTGACCTCTCACCCCCACGCATTGGAGTCTCTTCCCTGTGAGCATCCCTCAGGAATCCATCGACATGGCCCGCGTCGCCGGGCAGGCCGCCACCGATCGACTCGCCGAGAACGTCATCGCCCTCGACGTCTCCGAGCAGCTCGCCATCACCGACATCTTCGTCATCGCCTCCGCCGACTCCGAGCGCCAGGTGTCCGCCGTGTGCAACGGGATCGAACAGGACATGCACAAGGCCGGCTACAAGCTCAAGCGCCGCGAAGGCGAGAGCGACGCCCGTTGGATCCTCATGGACTTCACCGACATCGTGGTGCACGTTCAGCACGCCGAAGACCGCGAGTTCTACGCGCTCGACCGGCTCTGGCGCGACGCCCCCGTCATCGACCTCCAGCTCGACGACGGTCGCCCCGCCCACCACTGATGGGCTCCCTCATCCTCGTGCGACACGGGCAGACCGAACACAACGTGGAGGGCCGCCTGCAGGGCCAGGTCGACATCCCGATGAACGACACCGGCCACGCCCAGGCCCGCGCCGTCGGCGAAGCCCTCGCCGGGCATGCGCGCGTGCACCGGATCTGGGCATCGCCACTGATGCGGGCCCACGAAACCGCACTGGAGATCGGCGACCGCCTCGGCATCGACGTGGAGAACGATCCTCGCCTGCTGGAGCGCAGCTTCGGACAGTGGGAGGGACTCACCCGCGAGGACATCGCCCAGCGCTGGCCGGAGAAGTACCGCGACTGGCGCAGCGGCCGCGCCGTCCACGGAGTCGGCGTAGAGGAGCGCGACGCCGTCGCCGACCGCTTCGTCGCCGCCTGCCGCGACATCATGGCGGACACCCCCGCCCACCAGACCTCCGTCATCGTCTCCCACGGCGCCGCGATCACCCTCGGCATCACCGCCATGCTCGGCCTCGAGGCCGACGGGTTCCGCGGCATCGGGGGACTGGCCAACTGCCACCGCACCGAACTGACGTACACCACCGCCGGGCCGCCCACCGGCTGGATGCGGATCGTGGCGCACAACCTGCCGCCGAGCGTGCCCGCAAAGGTCGGTCCCGCCACCACCGAACGGGCTCGCACGCCCGAAGGCAGCAGGCTCTGAGGGAGGCGTCACACTCCTGACGACTGGATTTCACCCGACCACGGAACGTGTGTAATCTAGAGGGGTCCTCGCGACAGCGGGACAGGAAAAACAGAATATTTCCTCTCGGGGGTATGGCGCAGTTGGTAGCGCGTCTGCATGGCATGCAGAAGGTCAGGGGTTCGAATCCCCTTACCTCCACTCGAGAAACCGTGAGACAGTGACTCGTTGAAGCCCATCGGCCAAGCCGGTGGGCTTCGCTGTTGTCCGAGGTCGCCGAACAAACCCCATCCCCACCCGGACCGCCCACGGGAACCACTGAGCGGACTCCTTAAAAGTGCGGTCAAGCGCAGGCGAGGGAATGGGAACGATACCCCCGTGTTTGTGACATGAGTCAACGGTTCGGGCGGTCTTGAGCAAAGCCGTCGGTCAAGCATTGCCAACCGCCTAGGAGATGGCCCCGACCCTCCGTAGGTTGGTAGCACAGGCAACGCCGGAGACCAGCCCGCAGAGGGTGGAGATCTCGGCTGTCATGACCCAGAACAGACTCGGGCTCCTCCAGGACCCACCCGCATTCAGCAACACGTAACCAGAACAGGAACGGCACCCCATGGCTCGTCACAACACCCACCGCGCAACCGGCGCAGCAGAAATCCGCTTCCCCCTCGGCACCGCCGGCAAGGCAGCAACCGGCATCGCCCTCGCAGGCGCAGGCGTCTTCGGCGTCCTCTCCGGTGCACAGGCAGCCACCGCCGCTCCCGCCCCGGCCCCCGCCGCACACAAGGCCACCACTGCCGCTCCGCAGACCGCTCAGGCCCCCGTTGAGCGCGCCACCGCCCCCACCCTCACCTTCACCTCCAAGCTGCGCTACGGCTCCACCGGCGGCAACGTCTCCGAGCTGCAGTCCGCCCTCAACGCCAAGGGCGCCAGCCTCGCGGTCGACGGCAAGTTCGGCCCCCGCACCCTCGCAGCCGTCAAGGACTTCCAGGCCTCCTCCGGCATCGCCGTCGACGGCGTCGTCGGCCCGGAGACCCGTGGCGCCATGAACGGCGGCTCCGGATCCATCCCCGGCGGCACCGGCAAGTCCGCCCCGGTTCAGAACTCCAACTCCTCCAGCTCCGTGCTCGCCGCCGCACGCTCGCAGATCGGCACCGGCTACGTGTGGGGCGCCAGCAACCCGGGCTCCGGCTTCGACTGCTCCGGCCTGACCTCCTACGCCTACAAGGCCGCCGGCATCGATGTGCCGCGCACCTCCAGCCAGCAGGTCGCCGCCGCCCGCCAGATCCCGCAGTCCCAGGCACAGCCCGGTGACCTCGTGGCATGGCCCGGCCACGTCGGCATCTACGCCGGCAACGGCAAGGTCGTGGACGCCGGCCGCACCCCGCAGGCCGTCACTGAGCGCAACATCTGGGGTAACCCGACCTTCCACACCTTCCGCTGATGCGGCGAGCCCCGGCGTGAGCCGGTGCGCCCCTTCAGAGACCGCACAAGCGCCGTTCCCTTCGGGGAGCGGCGCTTCGTCGTACCCCGCGCAGTGCCACGCGGAACTGGTTGAGGCGCGCCGCCCCGTGGCAACGGTGCGCCACGGAATCCGCGCGGAAGCAAAGGATCTTGAACAGGCAGCGGCGCCGCCGCGCGGTGCAGAACACCTGGTCACACGCCCTCGAGGCAGGATCCGCCGTGAGGCGGCGCCGCCGGCGGGGAGGCCGACGGGGGACATCGTCACGAGAGTTCAAACGAAGCGGCGCGAAGCAATTGAATCGTCAACACAAGATTGCAGCGAGATCACAGCGGCAGGCGTTCTGTGACCTGGTGCATCGAGCCACCGCCCTCTTCGTAAAAGTCCCTGACCGACCCCTTCAACACGCACGGGAGGACGGCCGACCCGGACATAGCGTGGTTCCCACGAGGCCACAGGGCAGCAGCGGGTTCGGGTCAGCGAACAGCAGCCCACCGCCTCGATCGACTTCCTCCCGCACGGGAGACGCCGCACGGCGCATCACCAGAGAACACACGCAAAGGAAGAGAAGCATGGCTACCAACAACCTCCACCGCACCGCCGGCGCAGCAGAGATCCGTCTCCCCATCGCCGGGGCCTGCAAGGTCCTGACCGGCATGGCACTGGCAGGCGCCAGCGTCTTCGGCGTCACCGCAGCCGCAGGCGCCGCCGAGGCACCGGGTGCAGGCGAAGTGGACCCCGAGCAGGTCAACCGCACCCCAGCAGCGGCGGCACCCAGCCAGGAGAAGAAGACTGAGACCGCACCGGCCGCCGATGAGGCCGCGGACATCACCCTCGACGGCACCGCCATCCTCACGTGGGGCTCCGCCGGCAACAACGTCTCCACCCTCCAGACCGCTCTGAACGCACAGGGCGCCGACATCAAGGTGGACGGCGTATTCGGTCCCGCCACCGACCAGGCCGTGCGCGACTTCCAGGCCGAGAACGACCTGAACCGGGTCGACGGCCGCGTCGGTCCCGAGACCCGCGATGCCCTCAACGGCACCGAGGACGCATCCGGTGCCGAGGGCGCATCCGCTCCGGCCGGCGGCACCGCCGCACCGGTCGCCAACAAGCAGTCCGATGCCGAGGGCTCCACCTCCTCCGCTTCCGGCGACGGCCAGGCCGTCCTCGAGGCCGCCCGCTCCCAGATCGGTGCCACCTACGTGTGGGGCGCCAGCAACCCGGGCTCCAGCTTTGACTGCTCCGGCCTGACCTCGTTCGCCTACGACGCCGCCGGCATCGATGTGCCGCGCGCCTCCAGCCAGCAGGTCGCCGCTGCCCGCCAGATCCCGCAGTCCCAGGCACAGCCCGGTGACCTCGTGGCATGGCCCGGTCACGTCGGCATCTACGCCGGCAACGGCAAGGTCGTGGACGCCGGCCGCACCCCGCAGGCCGTCACTGAGCGCAGCATCTGGGGCAACCCGACCTTCCACACCTTCCGCTGATCGAGCGGGACATGAGACTCGCTGCCTGATCGGGCAGTGATGACAGGAGAGCGCCGCATCCCATCCGTGGGAGCGGCGCTCTTCTCATGCTGATCCGCCTCGGGGAACGGCTCAGCCTCGAGTAAAGGTTCAGACTTTTTTCGCCCTCCCTCCCTGAAACGGGGCACAAGAGCACCAAGAAGTCCCCTGTAATGGTCGAATATCCACCGCTAGAGCAAAGAGAAAGCAAAGACACGGTCTGCATCGCGTGCAGATTTGGGTTCTCTTGGCCCAATGTCTGAGGCGTTTCGTGAGCCGGTCCGCCGTTAGGTCAAGGCGAGGGTCAAATCTTCTGCACAGCCGGTTCAACACACGGGGAGGGGTCCCCAGGCGGCCCTACAGTTGAGAGCGAAGGGCCCCACCTCGGGTTTCATCTGAGCGCGGGCCATATTCCACACGGAGCAGCTTCCTTCCCCGCCCGTTCACGGGCGCCGCTCTGTCGCTTCCCGTGCGTCCCCAGGGACGCCTCGATCCTCGACCCGTGAAGGAAACCGCTGCTCGTGGCACGCCAGAACACTCATCGCGCCCCCGGTCCCGCTGAGATCCGCATCGACATGACATCCACCCTCACCAAGACCGGAGGCGTCGTCCTCGCCGGTGCAGGTGCCATGAGCGTCATGACCGGTGCCAACGCCGTCAATGCTCCCGCCGCCCCCGTGCACACGGCACCGGCTGCGCCGAGCCTGAACGCCACCGTCATCAGCTCCACCGCGAAGATCCGCCCGGGCCACCGCGGTTCTGCGGTCCGCGAACTTCAGGCGGCGCTCAACGCCCGCGGTGCCAGCATCGCAGTGGACGGCGTCTACGGCGCCGCCACCCGCAACGCCCTCACCGCCTTCCAGTCCGCCAACGGTCTGGTTCCGGATGGCGTCGTCGGCCCCGCCACCCGCGGTGCTCTGCGCTCCACCGGCGGCCAGAGCGCATCCGCTCCGGCGACCGCGATCAGCTCCACCGCGAAGATCCGCCCGGGCCATCGCGGTTCTGCGGTCCGCGAACTTCAGGCGGCGCTCAACGCCCGCGGTGCCAGCATCGCAGTGGACGGCGTCTACGGCGCCGCCACCCGCAACGCCCTCACCGCCTTCCAGTCCGCCGCCGGCCTGGTTCCGGACGGCATCGTCGGCCCCGCCACCCGCAGCGCGCTCAACGGCGGCGGCGTCTCCATCCCGGCGGGCAACGGGACCTCGAAGCCCGGAGCGGCACCCTCCAACGGCAGCTTCAACGCTGAAGCAATCATCTCCGCTGCCCGCGCGCAGACCGGCGTCTCCTACAAGTGGGGCGCCTCCAAGCCGGGCATCGGCTTCGACTGCTCCGGCCTCACCCAGCACGCCTACAGGGCAGCGGGCATCAAGCTGCCCCGCACCTCCGGTTCCCAGGCCGCTGCCGGCCGTCAGATCCCGCGGTCCCAGGCGCAGCCCGGTGACCTCGTGGCATGGCCGGGCCACGTGGGCATCTACCTCGGCAATGGCCGTGTGATCGATGCCGGCCGCACCCCGCAGGCCGTCACTGAGCGCAACATCTGGGGCAACCCGACCTTCCACACCTTCCGCTGATCCTTCAGCACTGATAGGCGCCGCCTCCTCGGACTCCGGGGAGGCGGCGCCTGGTCTATGCGACTTCGTGCGATGCTTCCCACGCGAAGGTGGCGAGCCAGTGGCTGGCCATGTACTCATCCGAGACAGCAGCGGCGGTGCCCGGCGCCATGAGGGAGGGGGCCGCCGCGCGCAGCGCAGCCGAGAGGTCGGACCGGGCACCGATCCGGTCGAGTGCGCGCGCCAGGCGCAGCCCGGAAGCGGCAGCGGTCAGGCCGAGCCCGTCGAGGTGGGACTGGTGGCCGTCGGTGGGGTCCAGCACCGGCACGGGCCGCAGGATCTCGGAGTCTTCGCCCAGGTCGGTGAGGAACGCCGGCAGCCAGTCAGCGAGCTCATCCGGATCGAGGGCGAGCAGCATGAGGTCGGCTTCGCAGAGGCCAGGGGAGAGGAAGTCGTGGCCGGAGCGCTCCTGGTGGAACGCCCACGCCCGGTCCCTGGTGAAGAAGCGTCGGGCGCTCTCGCGGATGGCGTCGGGCCGGGGCCG
>NZ_JAKRNG010000031.1:0-24851 GCF_022347125.1 Helcobacillus sp. ACRRO | reverse complement strand
CTGGCGGGGCGGGCCAGGGCGGGCCGACGGGTGCCGGGCAGCGGCCAGGGCGCCTCAGTAGGGTGGCGGCAGTCGACCCCGGGAGGTGCCATGAAGATCGCCGTTTCGCAGTTCACCCCGACCAGTGACCCGGCCGCGAACCTTGAGCGGATCCGCGACGCCGCGCACCGCGCCGCCGATGAGAGGGCGCGGATCTTCGTGGCGCCGGAGTACGCGATCGGCCGCACCGAGGACCCGTCGGCCCCGCTGGAGCCCATCGCTCAGGGGCTCGACGGCGCCTTCGCCACCACCCTCGCGGACCTGTCCGGCCGACTCGGCCTCGTGATCGTGGCGGGGTCGCTGACGCCCGCGCCGGAGGGCCGGGTGCACAACACGCTGCTGGTGGCCGCTGGCGGCTCGATCACCGACACGTACACCAAGATCCACCTGTACGACGCCTTCTCGTTCAGCGAGTCCGACCGCATCCACCCCGGGGAGGTCCGCCCCACCGTGATCACCGTGGACGGGGTGCGGATCGGACTCGCCACCTGCTACGACCTCAGGTTCCCCGAACTGTTCCGCGCCCTCGCCGCCGACGGCGCCGAGCTGGCGCTTGTGCCTGCGGAGTGGGCGCCGGGCCCGATGAAGGAGGACCACTGGCTGACCCTGCTGCGCGCCCGCGCCATCGAGAACACGATGGCGGTCATCGGCGTGGACTCCTGCGGGAAGGGCGTGGCGGTTGGTCGTTCGGCCGCGTTCGGGGCCGACGGCGCGCAGCTCATGGACCTGGGCGCGGGCGAGAAGCTCGGGTTCGTGGACGTGGACGTGGACGAAGTGCGACGGGTGAGGGAGTCGAACCCGAGCCTGCGGAATCGGCGGATGTGAGGCCCTGGGGCGGGGTGTCGGCACCAATGGCGATGAAGGCCGGCCTCTGACGGCCATGCCCATGCATCTGCGAGCGGAGCGTCAGTGCTGAGCGCCCGCATCTTCCCAGGACGCGTAGGTCTGGCCGTCCTCAGTGCACCATTCGATTCGGCCGTTCGCAGACGCTCTTCCTACGGCAACGGCTGCGGCTGCCGACGCCGACCGGAACACAACGTCTCGGGTCAGGCGAGCGATGCCTGTCTCATCGGGCTTGATGCTTCCATCGTCGAACAGTTCCTGACGGACTTCGGCTCGCTGGAGGTGCTGCCTCCGCGTCGCATTAGCCGCGCTTGCAGTCAGGGGTGCCATGGCCTCCGCCACAGCTGACCCTTCGAGCATGGTGAACTCCCCGTCGATCATTTGGGCGCGGGCGTCGACATTCCGCTTGCGGAGGCTCAGCCGGAACACCGGGGAGCGCTCCGGACCCAGAGCCTGCGGCACAACGGGCTCTGAGATCGCAGAATGTGCCCGCTCGTCGAAGTCTGCCTTCACAGGCCGTGCTTGCCCGCGCAGCAAATTCACACCAAGCACCGGGAGGAGGACCCGCACCTGCTCGATGAAGTACTCCATGTCGGAGCGGTCACCCTCAGGGAGCTCAGCGCCGCCCGTGGGAGTGTTCCCGTTCTCCAATGGGGTGCGCGCGATTGATTTCGCGATGGCGATGAGCCGGGACTCGATGAAGCGCACGTGCGCGCTGGTGAGGTTCAGGTCCTTGGAGGTGATGATGAGGACTTCGTTCCACCAGTCCTTCTTCGCATCATGGTTGGCGAGCCGGGTCGCGACGTTGTCGCTCTGCCCGATGTACGCGAGTTGGCCCGCTGGCATCGATGGGTCCTCGCCCAGAAGGATGTAGACCCCGGTCCGTTGAGCCTCCTCACGGCGACGGATCTCCCCCAGCTTTTCTCGCTTTCCACGCAGAATATGGCCTGTCCAATTGCCGATCTCTGCGGTGATGAGACCACCAGCGGTTCCATCAACGAGGAAGAGCTTGACCTGTCTGCCGTGCACTGTTTCCCCAACGGTCGTCCGGATTGCTACTGGGTGACTCTACGTGCTTCGGGCCCTGCCCGCAGGCCGCTCAGCGCTGAGTGCCGCCCTCGACGACGGCGGCGAGCTGGGCGAGGCCGCGGTCGAACTGCTTGGCGAGGGTCTTCTCCATGCGGAACACGGCGAAGAAGAACCGCGCCGGTAGCGTGTTCTCACCGGACATGGTCCACGTCAGGTCGCTGCCGCCGCTGGCCGACGGGGGCACGGCGATGCGCACCCGGTTGTCTGCGGTGAACGGCTTCGTGAAGTGCAGGGCGATGTCCGCGGACGTGTCCGTGGCAGCCGTGATTTCCATGGTGCCTTCACCGGCCGTTGCGTTGCCGGACCAGCCGTACTTCGCGCCCACGCCGGAGTCGGGGCCGGTGCAGCGGCGGTTCAGCTGCGGGTCGAGGCCCTCCCACGGGGACCACAGTTCCCACTCGTGGAAGTCGAGGATCAGCGGCATGACCTGGTCTGGGGTCGCGGTGGTGTGGGCGGTGCGAGTGATGGAGAACGGTGTCGTTATGGGGTGACAGCAGATCCGCTCACGGGTCCGTGGCGCGAGTCCGGTGGCGGGATCACATCGTCGGGGACGACGCTCCGGCGAGCCATGACCTCGAGCGGGTCGCCCAGGTCACTGCCAATATTTGACGCTTGGTCAGTATGACGAGTCATGCGCCTGCTCTCCGGTTCGGGCGATTTCATTGCGGCAGTGGCAACGCTTTCTCACCAGTCAGCCTGTGTCCGCTGCCGGGGTCATGCCCTGGTCCATTCACCGGCATCTCCTCGGCCGCTATGCGTGCGACTCTCGCTTCATTTTCCCGTTTGCGGGACGGTCCCGCATGCTGACGTCCTTACCGGCCAGGCGATCGCGACACCGGTCCCGGCCCCTGCTCGCATGCAGATGCCGCAGGGCGTCTCCGTATGCGCGCGATCGTTGGACAGCCTCAGGCTCAACGCTGCTGGTGGGGGGGGAGGACGGTGTTGCCCAGTTCCTGGGCCGTCACCAGACGGGCTCATCCCCGCTGACGCGGGGAGCACTTGATCCGCGGGGGCGCGGTGTCCGTCCACGTCATCGGGCGTACACCAGGACCAGGGTCTCGTTCGGCCACGAGTAGCGGATGTCGGAGTGCTCGATCGATCCGGGCCGCTTGTAGTCGTAGATCATGTTGCGGATGCCGTCGGTGGTGCCGAGGGCGTCGAGGACGCAGTCCAGGTCGTCGCCGCGCTTCAGCATGAGGACGTCGTTGGTGCCGTCGCGGTACTGGTCGGCTGTGAGGCCGCAGTCGGTGCCGGCCATAGCGACCTTCTCGGCGGGGGACTGGGCGCAGCCGGCGAGGGTCAGCAGGGCGGCGAGGGTGAGAGCAGCGCGGCGCTTCATGGTGTGGTCCTTCGTAGAGTGTCCTGGTAGGCGTGGATGATCTCGGCGGTGACGTCGAGGGCGGCGGCGAGCGCTGGGATGTGCCCGCCGGTGTGGTGTTCGGCAGCGGCGTATGCCTCAGGGGTGATGAGGAGATCAGCGGCCCATCGCCATGCTCGGGCCTCGTTGGCGTCGTCCTGTGGGCCGTCGTCGCCGTACCAGGCGTGGCCGAGTTTGTGGGCGAGTAGGGATCGTGGGCTCATCCCCGCTGACGCGGGGAGCACCACCTACTACGGCAGGCAAGGCGCGAGTGCACCGGCTCATCCCCGCTGACGCGGGGAGCACGCTTCTTTTCAGTGGGTTGTAGGTTGCGGCTTAGGCTCATCCCCGCTGACGCGGGGAGCACAGCATCCCCCATCGCGCTCGCGGGGCGATGGCCGGCTCATCCCCGCTGACGCGGGGAGCACACAGTATCCGAGGGCGTACCCGGGGGATTCGCAGGCTCATCCCCGCTGACGCGGGGAGCACCGCTCTCAGTTGAGTGTCAGTCAGACAAAACCCGGCTCATCCCCGCTGACGCGGGGAGCACCGCTGCTGGGCCTCACCGCGGCGATCCTCGCTAGGCTCATCCCCGCTGACGCGGGGAGCACACCTTTCCGGGGGCTCCACCGTTGACGTGCCACGGCTCATCCCCGCTGACGCGGGGAGCACCGGATCGCTGAGGACTACGTGCGGGATACCGAGGGCTCATCCCCGCTGACGCGGGGAGCACCGGTCCGACTGGACCGGGCTCACCTCGAGGACCGGCTCATCCCCGCTGACGCGGGGAGCACCGGGACGTCCCCAGTTCCACATACGCGGCGTAGGGCTCATCCCCGCTGACGCGGGGAGCACCCGCGGTTGACGATGATGGGCTGGTACATGCCGGGCTCATCCCCGCTGACGCGGGGAGCACCCTGTGGGTCACCGGGTGGGTGATCGGCGGTGTCGGCTCATCCCCGCTGACGCGGGGAGCACTGCGCCCGATCTCGGTCTGCGTGAAAAACCAGGGGCTCATCCCCGCTGACGCGGGGAGCACTTCGCGATCTTCCCCTCTGCTGCGCCGAGTTCCGGCTCATCCCCGCTGACGCGGGGAGCACAACCGCCGCCCTCGTGGGTATTGCCGGTGGGCGGGCTCATCCCCGCTGACGCGGGGAGCACGAACCCGTCGACTGGGCCTGACCCCGCCCACCGGGCTCATCCCCGCTGACGCGGGGAGCACATCTCCTGGGAGGAGCACGTGAGCATCACGGACGGCTCATCCCCGCTGACGCGGGGAGCACACATTCTCTTGCACCTGTATGGGTCGCAGGGGCGGCTCATCCCCGCTGACGCGGGGAGCACTCCGAGCCGGGGCGGTCGAGGCGATCGCACCTACGGCTCATCCCCGCTGACGCGGGGAGCACCGTCGTCTCCACTGGAACCACGTGCATGTTGGCGGCTCATCCCCGCTGACGCGGGGAGCACTGCCGCCGGCGTGGTTTAGGGTGAAGCGGAGTGGGCTCATCCCCGCTGACGCGGGGAGCACTGCGTTCTGCGTGTATCTGTCCCAGTTTGACCAGGCTCATCCCCGCTGACGCGGGGAGCACCAGACGAATCGTCGACTCCGCACCAGCCACGAGGGGCTCATCCCCGCTGACGCGGGGAGCACTTCAACGCCGCCCGCAGAGCCTTCCGGAAGTTCGGCTCATCCCCGCTGACGCGGGGAGCACTTGACCGCCCACGAGAACGCCACATCCTGGACGGGCTCATCCCCGCTGACGCGGGGAGCACACTGCGAACTCATCGCCAACGCCCACGCGGCCAGGCTCATCCCCGCTGACGCGGGGAGCACCGCTGATACTCGAACTCGGGGCGACTGCTACCAAGGCTCATCCCCGCTGACGCGGGGAGCACACGTACTCGTCGCCCAGTTCGCTGTCGCGGCCGGGCTCATCCCCGCTGACGCGGGGAGCACTCGCTTGATGAGGGTGCTGTTCAGGGTGAGTCGGGCTCATCCCCGCTGACGCGGGGAGCACATTTCACGGCGGAGGCGCGCCTCGGTCAACCGGGGCTCATCCCCGCTGACGCGGGGAGCACAACCGGGGAGTGCGCACAGTCTCCGTGCCGTCCGGCTCATCCCCGCTGACGCGGGGAGCACAGGATTGCGGCGTAGCTGGTGCCGTCCTTGGCGGGCTCATCCCCGCTGACGCGGGGAGCACATCGCGCCTGAATGAAGAACGGTCTTGTCAGCCGGCTCATCCCCGCTGACGCGGGGAGCACCACACCATCGCCACCTGGGCGCTAGAACTCCTCGGCTCATCCCCGCTGACGCGGGGAGCACAACCCTGACCGCTACCCGATCATGGCCGCGATGGGCTCATCCCCGCTGACGCGGGGAGCACCGTGAGCCGGTGATCATCCATAGCGCGCACCAGGGCTCATCCCCGCTGACGCGGGGAGCACTTGCTAGCTCCGTAGTGAGAACGAAGCGAGGTGGGCTCATCCCCGCTGACGCGGGGAGCACTCAGCAGGGCCGAACGGTATCTCATCTCGCAGGGGCTCATCCCCGCTGACGCGGGGGGCACGGACTTCTTGAACCAGATCACTCACGCGTCCGAGGCTCATCCCCGCTGACGCGGGGAGCACACCCAGCACACCACCACCGCCACCGACCACATCGGCTCATCCCCGCTGACGCGGGGAGCACCACTTCTTATGCGCCCACAGGTCGCCGTACACCGGCTCATCCCCGCTGACGCGGGGAGCACGGTCTTCGCCACACCGTGGATGGATGCCAGCCAGGCTCATCCCCGCTGACGCGGGGAGCACGGAAGACCCCGGCGACGAACCATGTCGGCATCCGGCTCATCCCCGCTGACGCGGGGAGCACACTTCCCCACCTGGGGAAATGGAAGCCTACTGTCCATTCTAGACACGACTTGCGATGCGCTACGGCCCGTATCAGCGACGACGTGCACGTCGGTAAGCAGCCGCATTGCTCCACCCAGTCGACCGTTGCGGGACCCTTTCACCACCTGTCGGTCTGCGCAGCAAAGTGACGCCATCGAAGTCGACCGGCGTCCAGGCATGACGGTGAACGCGATAGGAGTACCCCTGCTCATTCGCATCCGGATAGACAAGCAGTGCGCGCCCGTCGGCCACGCTTCCCATCACCCGTTCCCACAGTTCATCGCGAACCCGAGCGCTCGGGTTCCCTACGAAGACCCCTGGGCTGATCTCCAGCAACCATTTTGTCAGATCGCCTCGCAGACCCGCCGGCACCGCCGTGAGTACCAGCGTCATCATGAGCTGGTCCCCGACCAGTTCTTTCCGGCAGCCACGGCATCCAGTTCATCCCACAGCAGCAGGTCCCCCAACGCCAGGTCCATCTCGTCCGGCACATCAAGGAGCTCATGCACAGCTGCGATCATCCGCGGAATGAGTCGCGTTTCCACGACTTGGTCCCGCAGGGCTCGGCGCGCACGGGGCCCGGCATCGTCCTCCCCGGCCGCTGCCACATCGAAGGCTGCCGGGACCACCACTTCAGCTTTGAACAGATCAGCGATGTCGTAGACGAAAGCACGATCAGTCCCGGAATGAACCACACCCAGCGCGGGGACCGCGCCTAAGGACACGAGCACCGCCTGCGTCACCCCGTACAAAGCGGCATTGCACGAGGTGAGCGCCTGATTGATCGCATCGGAAGCGCTGAAGTCATCCGGGTCGTAACGGCGGCTCGACCATTCCACGCCCGTGCGCTCCGCGTGCTCCCGATAGATCTTCTTCATCCGGGCTCCCTCACGCCCACGCAGCTCAGCCATCGTTCGGCCGCTCACGTCCTCACCGGGAAACCTCATGCTGTACATAGCCCGCGCACACTCCAAGCGACGGCGCTGATTCGTCACGATCGCCGCCTGTGCCTCCGCCAATCGCGATGAAGCCGACAGCGAACGGCCGTGAGCGTAGTACCGCACGCCCCTCTCCCCAACCCATACGACGGAGACTCCGCAATCGCCCAGCAGGCTCATCGCACCGAAGGTGGTACGTGTCCCCGGGCCGAGCAGGAGCGCCGCCAGTGACGCCGCTGGGACATGGACGACTCCACGCTGGTCGGTGAGCGTCACCGCATTCGCATCACGGTGAACAACGCAATGCTCCGCATACAGATAGCTGAGACGGTGCTCCGCTCGGGCGAGGGAATGCCGCCCGAGCGGAGCACTGCTGGGACGCGCTGTCATCCGGTCGGTGCCGCCAGTGACAGCAGCCCGCATCCGTATGCACGCGCTCGCCCGATCCCCTCGGTCAGGGAACGACGCAGCAGCTCCGCATCGGTCACCTCCAGATGACCATCGAAGCGTGCTGTCCGGATCATCACCGGATGCTTCGCTTTTCCCTTATGGAATCGAAGATCACGCCGCTGCGACACCATCGCATCCAGATGCTCGACTGCGAGCTCCTCGGCCGACGGCTCCCGGGGCGCATCCCGATGCACGATCGAGAAGCCGTGCTGGCCGCTCTTCGTATCAAGCCAGGCCAACTGCTGCGCCACGGTCACATGCGCGAGCACCCGCCCCCGCTGGCCGCGTTCACCCGCTTTGGAATGAACCGGGTTGGCGGTGAGTCGGAACGCCCATCGCTGCCCTGTTGCCAGCCGGTCGAGGAACGGGCCCAGATCAGCTGTGTCCCCGCGCTCGCCCGCACTGCAGGCCTGGCCGGCGATGACATCGAGGTCCGGCACGCCTGGACCCACCAGGTACAGCACATGACGGTCGGGCGTCGAGTCCAGTCGCCACAGCACCCGGCCGCTGAGATCAGCCTCGCCAGCGCTGAAGGCGGTCATCACCGCGGCGTGCATCGCCTGAGGGTTGCCGATCAGTTTTCGTGCGCCCCGCACCCGCGGATCAAGGGGGATTCTGCTGAGAGTCGTCATGCCTGCACCACCGCCTCGAAGAATGGGTCCCGAGGGCGAGTGCCTTCAGAATTCTCCACCTCGACGGGGGAATCCTCCACCACTGTCCTCCAGGCGTACTTCCGGTGCTCCTGATCGAAGCTCACCGGCACATCCTGGATCTGCTCGCCGGATTCACCCGGCAGAGCATCTCGATACACGGGCAGCGACACGGACTGTGCGCACCGCTTCTTGTACGGCTTACCGGCACACCACTTCGCCTGCTGCAGCGCGACCACTGCATCGGTGTCTACGATCCCCTTCACGAGATCCGGGTTCGCGGGGCATGAACGGCGCCCCAGGTACAAAGGAAACATCGGTGAGAGCAACGCTTCCTCCATCCCTTCCAGAACCTCGCGGTCCTTGGATTCGATTGCTGCGAGAAACACGGCGTCCTGGAGGAAGTACCGGGTGACCAGCGAGGTATCGGTCTTCGTTCTGCGCTGCCAGGTCTGTGCGGTCTGGTAGTCGCGCAGAAGGGTGCCCGGCTGGTCCACACGCACGGCGAACCGCAGCCCCAACAGGTCCGCCAGCGAATCCGTGCGATGCCGCCCCTCAGCCGCCGCAATCATGCCCAGCACGCCTGACTTCGTGGGGGCAGAGGCTGTTGTACGGCGGTTGAATCGCGCCTGGTGCCCCCAGGACTGCATTGGACCGCTCAGCTTCAGCAGAAGGGTGGCTGTCATGAATCGCTGCCTTCGCCGAGCGCCTTTGCGAGTCCTTCGTTCAGGTCGGCAAGGGTCACCGTTGCGCCGAGCCCCTCGAGGGCGGCCACCATCTCAGAGGTGCCGAGCACAAACGCCGCCTCGGGTGCGAAACCATAGGCACTCTCCAGCTCGCGGGCCTCCTTCGCAAGACTATGAGCCGCGCTGACGCGGCGTCCCTGATCGTCTCCCGCCGTCACCGGCTCCTCGAACGCGTTGACCAAGGAGACCGGACGGTCCCGGCGCACCGTCACATACACCAGTTCGGGCAGCGTCTGGTTTGCGAAAGTGTTGATCTTGCCCGTGGGCATTGAGGTGATGAATGCTTTGACGAACGCCTGGACGCTGGGCACGACAGCCTGAGGATCCCCGAGGTTCTTCGCGAGACCCGACACATTCACGGTGGCGTAGCGGTACAGAGTCGACGACATCATCTGGACCGTGCCGATCATGCCCGCCCCGGCTTCCTCGTTGTCCTCCACAACGTCATCCACCGCGGTGAAGTAGTCGAATTCGGGTTCCGACTCGTGCACTCCGATGGCGTGTGCAACCTGTACTGCAGCATCCACGTTGAAGTCCGGGGCGTCGGCAAGCATGCGTCCAAACATGGCGATGTCAATGCTGTGGTGGGTGTCCAGAACGTCACGCGCATCAGCAGGCTTCGGCTTCGTTCCGTCGAGATCGAGCAGGAGTCGTGCAGCCCTGTCGATCTGGCGAGACGAGAGGAACAGGAGGTAGCCGGTCTGCTCGGCTCCAGGCTGTTCTCCCTCCTTGGCCTTCGGCTCCGTCAGTTTGATCTTGCCCGCAGCGAAGAGAGCCTTGACTGCAGCTCGGGCATCGGCTTCGTTGAACTCTGTGCCGCTCTCCATCGCCAGGTGCTTCATCCGCTTTTCGATCAGTTCAGCCGTGTGCTTGGTGCGGTAGCCGATCTTCTCCTGGCCGAGGGTGTTCTCGAATTCTCGGCGGATTGCGCGCTTCCACGCCTGGGAGGAGACGCGCTGCCGAGGAACCCCGCCGAAGACAGCGGACTTCGGTGCGCCGGTGTCATCGCGGTTGATGTTGCTCGGCGGAATCGTGTGCAGAGCGTGAATGTCAACGATGAGTGTCATGAGTGTTCCTTTCAGGATTCCGAGGTGGTGGATGAGGAGTCTCTTGTCTTCTTCTCGCGCATCGGCGCGAATGTGATGTCCCGCGACCAGCGCAGCAGGACCCCCTGCCGGTGCTGTCCTGCCAGCGTGCGCAGGTCGCCCGCGAGCGCGCCGTAGTCGAAGGCGAGCTTCTCTCCGCGCAGGAGGGTGATCAGGGAGCGCAGATGTGTGGTGCGGGCGCGGTGGTCGCGCGCCGCAAGGAGAGCATCGAAGCGCGGCTTGAGGGACTGCGAGCTGCTGCGGTCGATGAGAAGCCCCATCGCGCTGGCGAAGGAGCGACCGTCCCGATGGATCGGTTCCGTGATGCTCTGTGCGTGGACGGCGAACAGTGTGAGGGCATCGAAGGCAGCCTGTTCGCTAGGGGTGGGGGCATCCCCGTGACCGGTCTCCCCCTCGCGCAGATCAGCGCTGAGTGAGGAAAGGACCTGTTCGAACTCCAGAGGATGGCGTTCCGGGGACTGCCCGGCTGCTCGGCGCAAGCGGGCAAGTGCGGCCCTCGCGTCCGCCTTCTGACGATCTCCGCGGTTGCCCAGTGCAGCATCCTGCAGCGCCACTGCGGCGTTGCGCACTGCGCCCCTGAGTCCACCGGGTCCCTTCCCCTCTGCCCGTTCGGGGGGACTGTTCTCAACTGTCATGGCGAATCTCCTTCTCCGTTCTGATGATCTGGGTTGCACGAGCGAGAGTCTTGGTGAGCGAGCGGCGCAGCCTGCTGAGGGCAGTGGCTGCTGAATGAGTGCGCATTCCCTCCCCTTCAGGAATGGTCCGGCCGATGAGAGCGCGGGGCCCGGCACCCTTGATGAGAATGGCGGCCTGGTCCGTTGCGGCCTGGAACACCTGCGTGTGCCAATCCGCGACCGCAGCGTCCACCTGCTCCGTGTCATCTGTAGGCACGGTGCGCAGCCACTTGCGGAAGGGCTGCTCGAGCATGGCGAGGAAGGAATCGGTGGCGGGGGCCTGGAACACGTATTCGTCTCCTGCGGCCTGGAGGAGCCACCCGGCGAAAGACCCGATAGCGATGCCGGCATCCAGGGTGCTGCGGGCTGCACCGAGTACGGCTTGGCGAGCGTATGCGTCCTCTTCCTGGAGCACTGCGGCTGGCAGTTCCACAGCCGCATCCACCACTTCGGTAATGGTGGCTGACTGTGGACCGTAGGTCATCGAGGTGAGGCGAACGGGCGCGAGCGTCGGCACCCCGGGCACCGAGCGTGCTGCAGCCGAGAACCAGTCGAGGTTCTGCGGGCGCTTGCCCGGCTTCGCCTTCTTCTCCAGCGGCACATCTCCACCCAGACTGACAAGGGGTTCGAGCGCCTTCCACATGGTGCGCTCCGGCGAATACGGCTGGGGGTAGAACACGTCCTGGGTTCTACTGGACTTGTTCGTGGAGTATCGGTGCGGTGTCATCGGGTCGTTGAGCACGTTCGCTCCTGCATCGGGGATCCTGTCCCCATTGGTGACCATGCAACCCGTGACGTGCTCCCCGTTGTGGTGCAGGTGGGCACGGCGGGACTGCCAGGTCATGAGGTCACAGGCCCCCTGCGGAATCTCGGCTGCACGTGCTCCTGGACGATCCGGTTCGCGTTCCCAGGCAGGCAGGTCCGCGTCACTTTCCAGGAATACAGAATCAGGGCAGTTGAGCATCAGAGTTTGGCGGAGATTTCGGCCGAGGATGGTGGTGCCGCCTGTGTAGCCGCTCCACCCTGTGCCAATCGGATAACTCTTTCCACCCTTGACTCGCGGATCATCCAGCACTCCCGATTTGATGCCGGAATAGTCGAAGGCATGCACGTGGATGAGCCACCGAGCGGCTTCGGCGAAGCCGAGCGTCTCAACACCCGCACCAGCCCGCATGGTGAACCTGTCGCCTTCGGCTTCGGGGATCAGACGGCGCACGGGCAGCTGCCCACCGGTCTTGGTGCGCAGATCAGCAACCTGCATGAACGGCACTTCCGAGGAGAGAAGATCGAACCGGTCAGCATGGTCGGACAGGTACTCCAGCACCTGGTCGTCGCGAACGGCCCCGTCGGCCGCAGTCCACTGCTCACGGCGCCAGGTGCGAAGTTCACGTGCATCAGTGAGGTCATAGTCGCTGTAGAGCACATGGGCGCGCACATAGATCGCGATGATCACTCGCAGGACGGCGTAGTCCTGGGTGGGGGAATCACCCCTGAGCGCGATCACCTCGATCTGCCCCGAGAACAGGTCGCGCAGGCTCACGAGCCTGCGTTCCTCTCCTGTGAGAACCACAGGGATCCACGGCTCGGTGACGAGTGAGAATTCAGTTGCTGCCATCGGCGTCTCCTTCAGGATGCTGGCGAGGACGGTGGGGGTCTTCGGCGATTTCGATCAGGCCGAGATCGGGGCTGTAACGCAGCGCGCGGCCCTGCAGGTCAGTGGTCAGGTCTTCGTCAAAAGGCAAGGCGATCATTCCGCGGAGGAACGGGTCCTTCCTCCATCCGAGCGGTGTTCCGCGTTCCAGCTGCGCGATGAGGACGTCGAGCGCCTGCGGATTGCGGCCCACCCAGCCGGGAAGCCGGATGATGCTGCCCGCGAGATCCCGTGCAGACCGGCGGTCGAGTTCGGCATCCGGAATCCGGTCGACCAGCGCCGCTTCACGGTCTCCGACCCATGGGAAGGGGCGATAGCCCGTCTCCGTTCTGATGATCGGGATGACTTCGAGACTGGGCGTGCTGTCGCGCACCTGCGCGAGCCCGAACGCCTCCGCGTCAGATGCGGAGCGGCTGCGGTCGTCGTAGAAGCGGGAGAACAGTGCGTCCAGGTAGAGCGCCTGTCGCGGCTGCGGGAACCGCCACGTCTTCGCATTGTCCTCCTGGCGCTTCCGCCGTTTCTCATCGTCTGCACACGCCTCGGCCCACGTCTCCTCCCACCCGGCGGGAATCTCAGGGTCTGGTCCGTACGCCTGCTGCACCAGTGGTGCGGTGCTGTGGGGGCGCTGGAACCCGTCGGCCAGGACAGTGGAGTGGAGCAGGGCGGCGGTGGCCAGCAGCATCCGCGCCCCATAGACCGCAATCGCACCACCGTCGAACTCCGGAGCTTCGCTCGGGCTCAGGTCGGTGAGGATGCCGCGGATCAGCACGGTCGCCTTCTGGAGGCCGGCAGGTCTGTCCGACGCTGGGCGACTGTGCCGGTGGAGCCTGCCGATGCGCTGGATCAGGAGGTCCACTGGTGCGATATCCGTGATCAGCACGTCCGCATCGATGTCCAGGCTCTGCTCCGCCACCTGGGTCGCCACCACGATTCGGCGCTCAGGTCGGCCCGAGCCCCGGTGCGCCTGGGGGCCGAGCGCTGCACGCAGAGCATCTTCCCTTCGGGACCGGTCGGAAGCGAGGAAAACGGCATGGTGCAGTTCCACCTCTCCCGGGAACCGATCACTGATCGTGGTGAACGCCGCCTGGGCGCGCTTGACGGTGTTGCAGATGATCAGCGCACAGCCGCCGTCAGCCAGCAGGTCTCCGACGGCGTCCACGAGCGACTCGGGCGAATCCTCGAGGGTTGAGACTCCCGCAGTCAGTTCCACTTCTCCCAGCGGAACCGGTGTTTCGTCCACGGACCGCGCCGTCACCGAGGTGATGGCCGGGTACGCGTGCGAAAGCGACAGGGGCTGCTGCCGGCCGCGCTTGCGCCGATAGCCGGGCAGTCCCTGCTGATATGCGTGGGCGAGTTGCTCCTTCTGGCCCACAGGCAGCGTCGCAGAAAGCAGAATGACCGATGCTCCGTAGGACGCGAGCCAGGTCAGCGCGGTCTTCAGGTAGCTGGACATGTAGGCGTCGTAGCTGTGCACCTCGTCGACGATGATGACTTTCCCCGCAAGCCCCAGATGACGCAGCATTGAATGCTTGGACTGCAGGGCCATGAGCAGCACCTGATCGACTGTGCCCACGGCGAATGTGGAGAGAATGCCCTTCTTCCTCCCGGACATCCATTGCGAGGCCACCACATCACCTCCGGATGAGGGAGCGTCAGCATCGATGCCGCGGAAGCGGAGCCGATGGTAGTCCTCGTTCAGCGAAGCTCGTGAGTGTGCGAGGAACAGTGAGGAGACTTCACCGCTCGGGGTTGCTCTGCGGATCCATGAGAGGAAGCGTTCGAACAGGCCATTGGCGGTGGACATTGTGGGTGCCGCGACCATCACCCCACCCGCACCGGTCTTCTCCGCGAGGATTTCGGCTGCCGCAAAGGCGGCTTCGGTCTTGCCGTTGCCCGTCGGCGCTTCCAGGATGAGCAGAGCGGGACCCTCTGCGGCTTTCGCCGCCTCGATCATGGCTTCCTGGGCCGGCCGCGGGGCCATCTCGGGTCCCCATCCGAAGCGTTCGCGGTAGAACTCCGCGGCGGGGCCGACGGATCCCTCCGCCGTCCACGGAACCGTGAGGTCAATGGCTCGGCATCCTGCTTCGATACGGCTCGCCTGGTCGTGGACGGTTTCCAACGGGAATGCTTCTTCGTTCGAGGCTATCCAGTCGGCCGCGATCACGATGCCCGCGAATAGGTTCTGGGTCTGAATCGGCAGTTCGGGGAGGTGCCCGATCAGGCTTCTGATTCCTGATTCATCTGCGGCGCGGTCGAGAAGGTACCGCTGGACCTCCTGCCAGTTCTCAGGGTAGGAATCGAGGATCACTTCCGCTTCCCCGATCAGCTTCACCTCGCTCGATTTTCCGTGGTGCGCATCGACGATGCTTGCCAGGGATTTCGCAGTGTCGATCGAGCACCCTTGCTCCATGGCCCAGCGACGAAGCAGGATCCCTGACGCCATTTCGTGGCGAAAGCGGGGAATCATCTGCTCGTTGGCGCTCAGATCGAGGCTGAGACCGGCGTCGCGCACACGCTCGGCGAGATGAGCATATTCCGGCTGGTGCGAGGCGAGCATCTGGAACGTCATGGTTGCTTTCCCGCAGTCGTGAGCACCGGCGAGGAACCGCAGGATGCTTCGGCATTCTTCGTCCGTGAGCCCGGTCTGCTCACTGACCAGGGATCGAATGCTCAACGGAACCCAGGAGTCCCACAAAAGTCCCGCCACACTGCATGAATCCGAGAGATGCTGTAAGAGCGAAAGCCACCGCGAACCGTCCCCCGACTTCGCCCACAGCACCCGCGCCAGCTCCATTGCGTCCATAGCGCCCTCCTCGAGGCCTTGTTCACTCTGCGGTTTCACGCCGTCAGGGTCAGCATAGGCAGACCGCCCAATATGAAGTCAACCCCCAGACCCCCGACTTTACGAATTCAGTTACTGAAGCACCTTCGACTCTGCATGTCGCACCACAGGCGCAGGACGTAGATTGCTTCTGGCGCATCTCGCTCCCAGCGTCAGCCGGGATGAGCCCTCGTACAGACGCGGGTGCGCCGTGCTCCCCGCGCCAGCGGGGACAAGCGGAGGCCACCTCAGGTCTCGAGGTGGCCTCCGCTTACATTCATGCACCCGTCGGCTGGCCTCGTGCATCTGGGCCGCGGTACTCAGCTCCTAGTACCCTGAAGCGCCACCGCGCGTCTCAGGGCACTGGGCTGCAATCCGTTCTTCCACCGCAGTTCTCTGCAGAAATGAGACCCAGCATGACCACCGACTCCGGGCACGCCAGCATCGACTGGACCGCCACCACGGACACCACAGAGGAGGCCGTCTTCGACCTCCTCGACGCACTTGTCTACTTCGCGCCGGCCGGCGGTTTCAGCCCCGGCCTCCGCGAAGGTTCCATCGACATCGCGGTCGACGCCCCCAGCTTCAGCGACGCCCTCGAGGAGAACCTTGCAGCCGCACGCCGCGCCCTCTCGATGAACATCCCCGATGCCGACATCATCGGCATTGAACTCATCGACTGGGCCACGTTCGAACAGGAGCTCGCGGAGCCGCTGAAGGGCTGATACTTCCCGCCCGCCGCAGGCATCAGCGAAGGCCCCTCTCGGTCCATCGAACCGGAGGGGCCTTCCTCATGCCGCCGTCACTTCACCTCGGCGCCGCGCGCGAACACCTTCCACGTCATCGGCATGCCCGGACGGTACGCCAGGTGGATCGCTGCGGGCGCATCGAGCACGTGCAGGTCGGCGCGGGCACCCACCGTCAGATGGCCCACGTCAGCCATCCGCAGCGCGATCGCGACCACCGCCCCCGCATCCAGCAGGTTACGCGCGGGCGCGAACGGCATCCGCGTGGAGATGTCGCACGCCGGCAGGATCGTGGCGACAGTCGGGCCGGAACCCGTCGGCCAGCGTGACGATGGTGATGACCTCCGGCTTGCCGTGGGTGAGCGTGCCCGTCTTGTCCACCACGAAGGTGTCGGCCGGGGCGAGGCGCTCGACGGAGTCGCCGCCCTTGAGCAGCACGCCGTGGCGGGCGCCGTTGCTCATGCCCGCGACCATCGAGACCGGGGTGGAGATCACGAGGGCACCGGGGCAGGCGATCACGAGGAACGGAGGGCGACGTGGATGTCGCGGGTGATCAGCAGCGCGATCAGGGAAGCGACGATGATGCCCGGGGTGTAGATGCGGGAGAACGCCGTTCGGGAGCCGACGGAGTCCGCGCGGACGGTGAGGAACCCGTCGGCGGCCATGGTGCCGGCGTACACCAAGTCGCCCTCGGACTTCTCCGCGGGGACGGGCTCGCCGGTGATGGTGCGGCCGTCAGGGATGACGTCCGCCTCCTCCGGCGCAATGTCCAGCAGGTCGCTGACGGAGCGGCGGGTGCGCTCCAGGGTGCGGGCCTCCAGCCAGGAGCCGACGACGAACAGGAAGGCGACCACGCCGGCTTCCACGAACTCGCCGATCACCAGGGCGCCGGTGACGGCGGTGGTGACGAGCAGGTCGATGGAGAAGGCGCGGTAGCGCAGGGCGCGCAGGTGGGACGTCATGATGAGCCTCCATCAACACGTAGAGGATGAGCGTTGATACGAGTTCATCAGCGGCCGGCGCTCGGCGCCTTGACCGGGATCAAGTGGGGGCTCCGGGCGGTGCGCCGCGGCTCTGTCCCGACCCCGTCATTCACATACGGGCACACTCCGTCATGAAGCGAGCCTTCCCCGCCGGGGCGTGCCTACGGTGCTGAGAACATCGGTTGAAAGGGGGCGCTCGTGGCGGTCACGATCGGCGTCGACATCGGCACTCAGGGCAGCAAGGCAGCGGTCTACACCATCAGCGGTGTGCAGGTGGGCGCCGCATACACCCCGCACACCATCACCTACCCCGGCCCGGGGCTCGCGGAGATGGACCCGGAGCACCTGGTGGACTGCGCGTTCACCGCCATTGCCAGGGCCCTGGACTGCGCTGTGGACAACGGCATCGACCGTTCACAGGTGGCGGGCATCGCCCTGTCCGGCATCCTCGTGGGCCAGGTCCTCCTCGATGAGGACAGTCGGATCCTGTTCCCCGTCATCACCAGCCTCGACAGCCGCGCTGCCGGCCACGCCGCCCGCGCCGGCCGCGACCTCGAACCGCTCTGGGCGGCCGAATCCGGCACCACCACCCTCGATGCGTACGCCGCCCCGTTCCAGCTGCAGTGGATCCGCGACACCCACCCCGAGGTGTACGCCCGGATCGCCCGCACTGTCTCGGTGGCGCCGTACGTCTCCGGCCGTCTCGCCGGCCACGGCCAGGCTCAGATGGTCACCGACCCCACGCACGCCTCCGGCTTCATGGTGGGCTGGGACGCTGCCACCGGCGGCTTCTCCCCCGCCCAGTTCGAGCTGTTGGGCCTGCGGACAGACTTCCTTCCGCCGATCGTGCCGTCCGACGCCGTCATCGGCACCGTCTGCGCGGAGGCGTCCCGACGCACGGGATTGCCCGTCGGCACCCCGATCGCCGCCGGTGCGGGCGATGTCCAGCAGTCCACCCTCGCCTCCGGCATGGTGACAGCCGGGCAGGCCACCGACTCCGCCGGCACCACGAGCATCCTCACCGTGGGCGTGGACGGCATCATCCCCGCCGCCACACAGATCCCCGGCCTGCTGTACAGCCTCGGCACCATCCCCGGCCAGTCGTTCTACTGGGGGTACGTCCGCGCCGGCGGCCTGTCCCTGCGGTGGTTCCGCGACCAAGTCGCCTCCCGCCCCCAGGACGATGCCCTCTACGCCGAGTTCGACACGCTCGCGGCCGCAGTCCGCCCGGGGGCCGACGGGGTCCTCTTCCTGCCGTACCTCGCCGGCGGCAACCCGAACAATCCGGACGCCTCCGGCACCTGGCTCGGCATGGACTCGAGCACCACCACCGGTGCCCTGTGGCGTTCCGCTCTCGAAGCGGTGGCGTTCGAGTACGCGTCCACGATCCGCACCATCGAGCAGAGCTCGCAACCGCTCAGCGAAGTGCTCGTCACCGGCGGCGGCGCCTGCAGCGATGTCTGGAACCAGATCAAGGCGGACGTCACCGGTGTGCCGTGGCGCCGCCCGCAGCGGGTGGACGGCCCCGTCCTGGCCGACGCCGCCCTCGCGAACCAGGCGGTTGGCCTCACCGACTCCCTCGCTGATCAGCTGACCGCCTGGAACCAGGGCGGCGCCTCCGCCCGGCCCGATGCGGCCCGGCACGCCTGCTACCGCGACATCGCACAGGTGCGCGACGACCTGCTCAGTGGGCCGCTGCAGCAGGTGTTCGCGGGAGTGCGCACCGTGCGAGAGGTGACGCAGCGGGACCACCGCGAAGCCGTCGGCCGCGCCCTCGCCGCCTGACCCGATCATCCCCACCGCGCCTCGTGCGCACCACCACCCCGAACGAAGGAGACACCATGACCATCCTGATCAAGTGGGCCGCCGATGCCCCCGAGACCGAACTGCTGCGCACCGAGGAGCCCGCGGAGATCCGCAAGGAGCTGTCCACCCTGGGCGTGCGCTACGAACAGTGGCCCACCTACGACCTCGCCCCAGACGCCGACCAGGACGCCGTCCTCGCCGCCTACCGGGACGAGGTGCAGCGCCTCACCGAGGAGGAGGACTTCACCCTCGTGGACGTGATGCGCCTGAAGAACACGGGGCAGGAGGACTTCTGGGAGAAGGCGAAGGCCGGCCGCGAGAAGTTCCTGGACGAGCACCGTCATGACGACGACGAGGTCCGCTTCTTCGTGGACGGCGCCGGCACCTTCTACCTCAACATCGAGGACACGGTGTACGCGGTCCTGTGCGAGCAGGGCGACCTGCTGTCCGTGCCGGAGGGCTCCACCCACTGGTTCGACATGGGCGAGAAGGCCCCGGAGTTCACCGCGATCCGGTTCTTCCACGACGGCGAGGGCTGGGTGGGCGACTTCACCGGCTCCCCCATCTCGCAGAACTTCCCCACCCATGACCAGATCCTGGCCTCTCGGGCGGCGGCATGAGCACCACCGTCACGCTGAAGCGGCCCGAGGCGATCGTCCTCGACATCGAAGGCACCACCAGCTCCACCTGGTTCGTGCACGACGTCCTCTACCCGTACTCCCGCGAGCGCTTCACCGAGTACCTGACGGACCGCGCCGATGATGAGGACGTGCAGCGCGCCCGAGGCCAGATCATCGACCTCGCCGGCCTGGACCCGGACGCGGATACGGCGCAGCTGGTGGCGGCACTGGAGGACTGGCTGGACCGGGACGAGAAGCGCACGCCGCTGAAGATCCTGCAGGGCCTCATCTGGGCCGACGGGTTCGCAAAAGGCGATCTGACCAGCCACTTCTTCGATGATGCGGTGCCGGCGATCCGCCGCTGGCACGAAGACGGCATCGAGCTGTGGGTGTTCTCCTCCGGGTCCCTGTCCTCGCAGCGGGCCTGGTTCGGCAACTCCCCGGACGGCGACCTGCTGCCCCTGTTCTCCGGTCATTTCGACACGGAGAACGCGGGCCCGAAACGGGTGGCGTCCTCGTACGCGACGATCCGCGAGCAGATCGGCCGGCCGGCCGCATCGCTGCTGTTCTTCTCCGACCTGGTGGAGGAGCTGGATGCGGCCGAGGAGGACGGCTGGGGCACCGTGGGCGTGCGCCGCGAGGGCGATCAGCACGCGGAGCGCGGGGTCGGCGAACACCCGGAGATCTCGACGTTCGAGCAGGTCCGGTTCACATGACGGGCACCGTGCACGGGTCGCCGGCCGGCGGGACCGTGGGCGGGCAGGCAGCATCGGCCGCGCTGGCGGGCCGCGCCCTGGGGGCGCCGCTGCGGGGCGAGTACGACGTCGCCGTGATCGGCGGCGGCATCTCGGGCGTACAGATCGCGCGCCACGCCGCCGGTCGGGGCCTGCGCACGGTGCTGCTGGAGAAGGTCGACTTCGGGGCGGGGACGTCCTCCGCGACGACGAAGGCGATCCACGGCGGGCTGCGCTACCTGGAGCAGTACGACTTCGGGGTGGTCGCGGAGTCCGTGGCGGAGCGCCGCTTCCTCGCCATCGCCGCCCCGCACCTGGTGCAGCCGCGCTCCTTCCTGCTGACCGCGTTCGACTGGTCCGCTCCGAAGGCGCCGATGCTGGGCGCGGGGGTGGCGCTGTACGAGGCGTTCGCGTGGAACCGGAACACGGGCGTGCCGCGGGACATCCGCTCGCCGCGCTTCCGCTGGGTGGGGCGCCGAAACCTGCTGCGGCGGGCGCCGATCCTCTCGCCAGACGGCCTGACGGGCGCGTGGCGCCACGACGACACGCTGAACCTCCACCCGGAGCGGCTGCTGCTGGCGCTCGTCCACTCGTTCACGGCCGACGGCGGCACCGCCCTCAACCACGCGGAGGTCACCGGCCTGCTGCGGGGCGCCGACGGGTCCGGTGCCGTGACCGGTGTGCGAGTGCGGGACTCCCTCACGGGGGAGACGGCTGCCGTGCCGGCGCGGACCGTCATCAATGCCGCAGGCCCCTGGGTGCAGCAGGCCCTTGGCGGTGATGCGCCCCAAGCGGGTGTGCGGGTGCAGCAGGCGAAGGGGGTGCATCTGCTGGCCCGGGACATGGGACTGACGGATTCGCTGTACGTGCGGGGTCGCAACGGCCGGCACGTGGTGGTCAGCCCGTGGCAGGGCCGCACTCTCATCGGCCCCACGGACACGCCGTCCGCGGGCAGCGCTGATGACGCCCGCACCGAGGTGGAGGACGTGCAGCTGCTGCGCGAGACCCTGGATTCGATCAGTGCGCGGCCGCTGCGCCGCGAGGACGTGACGTCCACGATCGTGGGGGTGCGGCCGCTGGTGGCGACCAACGGTGACACGTATTCGACCTCGCGCCGCTTCACCATCACCGATCACGCCCAGCAGGGCCTGGACGGGCTGTTCACTGTCACCGGCGGGAAGTGGACCACGGGCCGCGCCATGGGCGCGCAGGTGATCGACCGCGTGATCGCGGCACGAGGGTCCCGCCTGGGCCCCACTCGCCGCTTCGATTCGCGGCGCCTTCCCCTGTCCACGAGCTTCGGCGACTACGGCACGGTGGCGGCCGCGTTCGATGCCGCTCTCCGACGGGTGCCGGCGGCGCCGGTGCCCCAGGCTGTGCGCCTGCATCTGGCGCGGCTGTACGGGACGGCGCATGAGCGAGTGCTGGCGCTGGCGGAGGCGGATCCGCGCTTAGCGGAGCCGATCGGTTCGGGTCCGGACATCGCCGCGCAGGTCGTGTATGCGGTGACCGATGAAGGTGCGCGGACGCTCGCGGATGTGCTGGAACGCCGACTCGTGATCGGCACGCTGGGTCCGGTCCCGGAGGGAGCGCTGTGGCAGGCGGCGGCGCTGCTGGCGGGACTGCTGGGCTGGGACGAGGCCGGGATCCGCGCGGAGGTGGAGGCGTACCGCGGCCGGCTGGATGCGGACCGGGATGTGCTGGATGAGGCGTTCGCGCGGTAGTCGCGGCGCGTGCTGGGCGCGGCATGCAGGATGCGAGAAGGGGCGGGATCCATGGTGGGATCCCGCCCCTTCTGCTGTATGCGGCTGGTGGTCACACGGCCGCGGCGGGCACCGGTTCCGGGGCGGGAGCGGTGAGCGGTTCGCGGTGGTCGCGGGCTTCGATGCCGGGGGCGCGGAGGGTGAAGGTGAGGGCCATGCCCGCAATGTAGAGGGCGGCCAGCAGCCAGATCACGGGGGCGACCCCGACGGCGGGGACGAGGCCGGCGACGAGGGGGCCGGCGAAGTTGGAGAGGCCGGCACCGAGGTTGAGCACGGCGATCGCGGCGCCCTTGTTGGCGGGGGCGAGCAGCGGGACGATGGCGGACAGGGGGCAGAACATGCCGAGGGCGAAGCCGTAGACCACGCCGACCGCCATGACGGCGGGGAGGTGGGCGCCGAGGGCCTGCGGGGCGTAGTAGAGGGCGAGGACGGACAGGGCGCAGGCGAAGCCACCGGCCCAGGCGACGACGGCGACGCGGCCGAGGCGGTCGGAGAGGTAGCCGCTGAGAAGGTTCGCGACGATGTTGGCCAGCAGCATGGTGCCCCAGATGGAGGACCACTGGGCCTGGGTGAAGCCGATCGTGTTGACCATGTGGACGTTGAGGAACACGGCGAACGCGTAGTAGCTCATCGTGTTGATGATGCGGATGACGCCGGCGATGCCGACCTTCGGCTGCTCGCCGACGATGGTGATGGAGGCGGCGAGGCCGCGGAGGGTGTCGGCTGCGGTGACGGTGGTGGGGCCGTCCTGACTGCGCAGCAGGAGTGCGACGATGGCGAGTCCAGCGGTGACGAACGCGAGGCTGCTCCAGAGGACGCCGAGGGGGCCGAGCTGGTCGATGGTGCCGGCCACGAAGTAGCCGGAGATGACGCCGAGGCCCATCACGTTGAAGAACCAGTACCAGCCCACGGCTCTGCCGAGGACCTGGCTCGGGGTGGACAGCGTGACCCACACGAGGAAGCCGTAGGCGAACAGGGGGTAGCCGATGGCGCGGATGGCGTAGGCGGTGAGAATGACTGCGAAGCTGTCCGGGAGGACGCCCAGCAGCAGGAACACGAGCTGGAACACGATCCAGATGCCGCCGCCGATCACCATGACGCGCTTGGGGCCCCATGCTTCGGCGAGGGCGCCGGCGAGCCACGCTCCGAGTGCCACCACGATCCCGTACACGGTGAACAGGAGGGCCACGGATCCGGCGTCGTGCCCGCGGTCGGTGAGGTAGGTGGAGAGGAAGCTCAGTTCGATGCCGTCTCCCACCATGAACAGGGTGAGCGCCACGAAGCCCCAGGCGAGGGGCCTCGAGATGCCCTGCTGTGCGATGAATCTGCTGAGTCCACGGCCCGAATCCGGTGATGCCACGGCTCCTCCTCCACATCAGTGCGCACGCGTGCCGTGCGCGAGTGGAGTCAAGCTACGGGCCCTGGGCAGCAGGCCGCACCATTCGTGACGGTCTATAGCCGGGGATGAACGGGAGGGGTGTGGGGGTGCTCCTTCACCGCGCTTCAGACCGTCACTTCACCTCGGCGCCGCGCGCGAACACCTTCCAGGTCATCGGCATGCCCGGGCGGTACGCCAGGTGGATCGCTGCGGGCGCATCGAGCACGTGCAGGTCGGCGCGGGCACCCACCGTCAGGTGGCCCACGTCAGCCATCCGCAGCGCGATCGCACCGCCGCGGGTCGCCGCAAACAGCGCCTCGGCGAGGCTCATGTGCTGCTGCAGCACCGCCGTGCCCACACAGAAGTTCATCGCACTGGTGAAGCTCGTGCCCGGGTTCAGGTTCGAGGCGATCGCGACCACCGCCCCCGCATCCAGCAGCTCACGCGCGGGCGCGAACGGCATCCGCGTGGAGATGTCGCACGCCGGCAGGATCGTGGCAACGGTCGGCCCGGAACCCGTCGGCCGCACACCGCTCTCCCCCGCGTCCACCACGACCTGGCCGTCCGAGTCGCGGGAGACCGTGCCCGCGAGCGCCTCCACATCCGCCTGGGACAGGAAGTTCACGTGGTCCACGCTCGCCGCGCCGGTCTCGACCGCGAGCTGCACACCGCCGGATTCGCCGAGCTGGTTGCCGTGCACGCGCACACCGAGGCCCGCAGCCTTCCCGGCGTCGAGGACCCGTCGGGACTGCTCCACATCGAACGCGCCCTTCTCGCAGAACACGTCGATGAAGTCCACGTGCGGCGCCACCTGCGTCAGCATCTCCCCCACCACGAGGTCCACATAGTCCTCGGCGGTGCCGCGCGAGCCCTTCTCGCCGTTGAACTCCGACGGCACCAGGTGCGCCCCCAGGAACGTCACCGCGTCCACGTGGTCGCGGGCGATCGCGGCGGAGCGGACCTCGTCCTCCACGGTGAGGCCGTAGCCGGTCTTCGTCTCCATGGTGGTGGTGCCGCCGAGCGCCGCGGCGCGGACCCGCTGGGCGAGCAGCTGGGAGAGGCGGTCATCGCTGGCGGAGCGGGTGGCGTCCGTGGTCACCTGGATGCCGCCGGCGGCGTACGACTCACCGGCCATGCGGGCTTCGAACTCGGCGGAGCGGTCGCCGTCGAACACCATGTGGGAGTGGGAGTCGACCCAGCCGGGCAGGACCGCGCGACCGCCGAGGTCTTCGCGGGCGTCGGCGTCGGGCGCATCGGCGGCCTTCCCGACCCACACCACGCGGCCGTTCTCGGCGACGAGCGCGGCGTCACGGATCACGCCGGCGCCCTTCGCGCCCTCGGATTCGCGCAGTGGGTCCATGGTCCACAGTTCGCTGATGTTGGTGAACAGGGTGGTGGTCATCGCGGCCTCCATCGGCGGGTCGGTCGCGGCGCTCCGGGGTGGGAGGCCGACGGGTGCCCCGCCAGGCTATCGCCGCGGCCCGCAGGACGTGCCCGAGATCCGGGGCGGGGACTGCTCGCCGACGGGCGCGTGTGTGGACTCCCGGACAGCGACCCCCGACGGG
>NZ_JAKRNG010000030.1:0-27390 GCF_022347125.1 Helcobacillus sp. ACRRO | reverse complement strand
GGGTGCCCTGCTGTGGCGGCGTTCCACCGGGTGCAGGCGCCGGCGGAGTATTCCCACCATTGCCTGCGCCTCCGTTGGGGGTGGGGGTGTGGTCGGCGGCGTCGGCAGCGGTCTCGGCCTGCTGACCGAGTTCTGCGCCGGCTTTCGGTCCCGCGATGGCGGCATCCTTGGCCACCTGTACCCCGATCACGGCCGCGGCCGCAGGACCCGCCGCGGCAGCGGCAGCAGATCCACCCGAGGCCGCCCCCGATCCGGAAGTCCCAGACCCAGCCGCTCCGCCAGTGCCAGCTCCGGCTCCGCCCTGGGATGCGGAGGGGTTCGGGGTACTCGGTTTCGCCGGCTGCTTCCCGCCACCACCGTTGCTGTCACCGCCACTGCCGTCGAGGACCTGCTGGGGGTTGCCCGGCTGACGTTCCGGTAGCGGGATGGGGCGGTTGAGGGAATTCTTGGCGTCTTGTTCGGCGCCGATCGCGTGGTACATGTCGAACCCGACGAAGCTGATGAACCGGTACGTCAGGTAGGGGGCGAACGCGGCCATCGCCATGAGCACCACCCCGGCCAGCGGGTCACTGATCGAGGACAGGTCCCCATCGATCGGGGCGGCGACCTGGGTGATCGCCACCAGGAACATCACGACCAGCACGAGCTTGGAACAGATCAGCGCGACCACGAACATCGCCCACTTGCTGATCCACCCCCTCGTGGCGTCCCACGACGAGCCCGACAGGGCCAGGGGTGCGAATGCGATCGCGACCAGCAGCAGGGCCTTGCGGACCAGCAGAGAGAGCCACACGATTGCTGCGGAGGTGATCGCGAGCCCGGCGAGGAAGATCGTGATGATCGCCCCGACCCCGGGGGCGGCGATGTTGATCGCGGCGAGTCCGCCGGCGAGGATCGTGATCTTCTCGCCCATCGATTCGGTGGTTTCCCCGGCGGCTTGGACGATCCCGGCACACAGCTGGTCGACCACCTCCAGCAGCAGCCCAGTCAGCGTGATCACCACGAACGACCCCAACACCGATTTGGCGAGGCCGAGGGCGGCGCGGGTGAGGGCGGTGGGGTCACGTCTGATGAGGCCGGTGATGAGTTGGAGGCAGAAGAACAGCAGCATCACGAACACGGCGATGCCGAACAGCAGGTTGTAGACCGACAGGTATCCGTCACTGGTGATGTCGACCAGCGTGGAGGCGTCGAAGACGTTCCACACGGCCTCGAACAACCAGCCCGCCGCTGAGCCCATGGCCTGGGCGAGCCAGTCGAACGGGGCCGACACCAGCGACGCGGCGGCCTCACCAGCGGTTTCGCAGACACCTGAGATGACGGGCAGATCACAGATCCCCACCGCACATCACTCCTTCAGATGAGATGACACACGGATGGTTCAGATGGACTGGCCGACGTTCCAGAAGAAGTTGATCAGCGTGACCGCGGCACCGCAGATGATCGCCGCCCCGCAGGAGACCAGGACGCCGACCTTGCCGCGGCCGGCCAGGTGCGGGTTGGAGGAGTTCGCACCGAACCCCCACACGATCGCTGAGATGATCAGAGCCAGCACCGACAGGATCAGCCCGATCGTCATCACCGCTCCCACGATGTTGCGCAGCTGCGCAATCCCCGGCAGCCCATCATCATTCGGCGTGATGTCCACCTCCATCGGCAGCATCATCGGCAGCGTGGGCAGGACAGAAGTCATCAGATCAAGCACAACAAGCTCCTCACAGACAGAAGGACGAAACGGGCCTGCCCACCGGGATGTGACCGGAAGGGCAAGCAACCAGGAAAGGTCTGCCTGTCAGGTGCGCCGGACGTCCCGAGTCTGCGCGGCCTCGGTGGGATACTTATCAGCAAGCAAGGAGGCGGCATGTCCCAGGAATGGTTCGAGGTTGAGCCCGACGAGACCACTTGGATGCAGGGGCGAAAGGTCGATCACACGTATGCTTCCCGAGGTTTCGATCTGAAGCGCTCGGGGTCGGAAGACGATGGTGCACCCGCAAGATTCGTGTATAAGGTCTTCGACGATGAGGGCCATGAATCAAGTGAGGTCGTGTTCGATGGAGCGGTTTGGCCGATAGCTGCGTCACCTGCGGGACGTAGCCAGATCAAACTCTTGGTCGCACGGGAAGCCGACCACATCAAGGATCTTTGGATCCAGCAGTTCAAGATGACCAAGTCCAATGGAGTGCAAGCCGGCAACGTGTTCCACCTGGGTAGTCGCGACGCTCAGGCACTTTGCCAGTGAAGCGCCCTGGGTTTCGTTCCGTGGTTAGACGGTCGCGGGCGCGGTCGTCGTGGGGTGAGTGTAGGACGCTTCGACTTCGGCCGGGGTGCGATAGTCGAGTGCTTCGTGCAGGCGCTTCGTGTTCCACCAGGTGACCCAGTCCAGAGTGGCGATCTCGACGGCGGTCGCTGAGGGCCAGGTGCGGCGTCGGTGGATGAGCTCGGCTTTGTAGAGGCCGTTGACGGTCTCAGCCAGGGCGTTGTCGTAGCTGTCTCCGACGGATCCGACCGAGGCCTGGACTCCGGCGGTGATCAGCGCATCGGAGTAGGCCAGCGAGACGTAGTTGCTGCCCCTATCGCTGTGATGGATCAGCCCAGTCCGAGACGCTTCTGCCGGGGAGGTCTGGAGAGCCTGCTCGAGAGCCTGCAGTGGCAGTGCCTCAGTGCGGAGGCTGGTGGCCACTGCCCAGCCGACGATCCTTCGCGTGAAAACGTCTGTGATGAACGCGGTGTAGCAGAACCCGGACGGGATCCGGACGTAGGTGATGTCAGCGACCCAGAGCTGATTCGGTCCGGCAGCCGTGAAGTTCCGCTCGACCAGATCAGGACGACGGTCCAGGCCACCAGCAGGGCTCGTCGTGAACACCTTTCGACCACGGCGTATCCCGCACAGACCAGCAGCTTTCATCAGCCGAGCGGTCTGGTCGCGGCCGACTTCCCATCCGGCACGGCGCATCGCGTGATGCATCTTCCGATACCCGTAGACGCCGTAGTTCTCGGCATGAATCCGACGGATCTCTTCGACGAGCACCTCGTCACGGACCGCTCTGGCCGATGCCGGGCGCTGCTTCGCGGCACGGTAGCCGCGAGAGGTGAGGAACCCACGTTCCGTCGCGCCCAGGACGCGGCAGATGGCCTCGACCCCGAAGTGATCGCGATGCCTATCGATGAAGGCGATCATTTCGTCGTGGGGTGGTCGAGTTCCCTGGCGAAAAACACGGCGGCGGCCTTGAGGATCTCGTTGGCCCGCCGGGACTCGGCGAGCTCTCGACGCAGTCTGCGGTTCTCCTCCTCGAGAGACTCCGCGGGGCCGGCCGAGGGCTCGGCTGGCCCGTAGCGGTTGCACCAGATCCTCAGCGTCTCCATGCCAACGCCGAGTTGGGGCGCGACAGCTCGGATCGACTCCGATCGTGGGCCACCTTCGAGTGCCTGGTGGTCGTAGACCATGCGCACGGCACGGTCACGCAGCTCCGGACTGAACTTCTTGGGCATACTCCGATTCTCCTTGCTGAGACTCGGAACGGAACCCAGGGCGCTTCACTTCCAAAGATGAGCAGAATCGTCACAAGGAAGCTGCGTTTGGAATCATCAACACTGAAGCGATCTCGACTTCTTGACCACAGTGCGGGCACTTGGCGTGCCCATCAGTGAGTGGTGTGACGGGCCGAGCGCGTTGCTGAGACTGGTCACGGTACTCAGTAGGAAGGAGGCCAGTGATGCGTCGAAATTGTCGCGCAGCATTGCCTCGGCTGCGCCATCCCACCTCGTGCATCAGTTCACCGACAGGACGTCGGCTGCGCGCGAGCAGTGTCGCGAGCTGGACCCAGCGAACCCGCGTCAGGTACTTCATCGGGCTGATCCCGTACCGCCGCGCGAAAACTCTACCCAACTGAGACGGCGAAATGTGCACCTCTCTTGCCAGTGACTCCAGAGTCCATTGCACTTCCGGCCGGTCGTTGAGTAGTGATGCAGCAATCTCAGCAGGGTCAGGTTCCGCCACTTGACGTAGAGACCCCATGCGGTTGCGACTCATGGGAGCCTCCGAAGACCCATCCGCGTGGAGGTCGAGTGCTTAGCGCGACAGGGCTCGATCACTGCGCAAGAGGAGAACGATGCCCATGAACCCGACAAGGCATGCAGCCGCTGAGAGCGCCAGCGAAACCTGGTACCCCTCAGTCCCGCAGGAGGGTTCACGGGCCATGAACGCCGCGTAGATGCTGCCTAGCAACGTGACGGAGATCAGGCTGCCGAACTCGTATGACACTTCCTCGACTCCGGAGGCCATCCCGGCCCGATCAGCAGACACGTTGGAAATGATCGTGGAGGAAGCCACTGTGATCAGGACTCCAATTCCTGTGCCCGCGAGGAACAGGCTGACCGCGAACATCCACAAGTTCGCCTCCAGAACCAGGGTTGCCAGTGCATAACCCCCGCCCGCAACAACACAGCCAGCGCCGAGCAGGCGACGCGGCCCGACTCGGGAAAGCACTGAACCCGCAAGGAGGGAGGTCACCGTCGCGCCCGCCGCGATCGCGGCCATCAGGAGTCCGCTCTGCAGGGGTGAGAATCCACGAACCAGCTGGAAGTGCTGAGAAGTCACCGCCCCAACTCCGGCAAAGACGAATGTGGCCAGCCCTGCTGCCAAGACACCGGCAACGACCGATCGGCTGCGGAAGACCGAGAAATCCAGGAGCGGTGTTGGGAGTCTCCGCTGGCGCCGTGCGAACCACCAGAAGCAGACGAAACTCGTCGCAAGTGCCCCTGTAATGAACGCACCGGAGGGGGCCGATACGGCACCCTGCTTGATCGCTGCGACTAGGCCAGTCAACCCAACGAGAGCCAGCACAGAAGACAGCAAGTCCCAGGACGTTCTCGCCGATGCGCGAGCCGCTGGCGCTTACATGGCCGCCAACAAGAAAGTCACGAGGGCAAAGGGAACATTGATGAGGAAGACCGAGCCCCACCAGAACCACTCCAGGAGCAGGCCTCCCACGAGCGGACCGAAGGCAATGCCACCGATCGAGACACTCGACCAAACAGCGATGGCCACGTTGCGCTCATCCTCGTCCTCGAACGTGAACCGGATGATCGCGAGTGTCGCGGGCAGCATCAGTGCTGCACCCACCGCGAGTAGTGCCCGCGCGACGATCAGCACCCACGCGTTTGGAGAGAAGGCTGCGAGTAGGGAAGCTATCCCGAACGCGCATATGCCAATCTGGAACACCAGCTTGTGTCCGAACCTATCCCCGAGCGTCCCGGTGCCCAGCAGTAGGCCAGTCATGACGAGGGGGTACATGTTGATGATCCACAGTGACTCACTTACGCTCGCCGACAACTCGTCCGTCAGAAGAGGCACGACCACGTAGAGAATCGAAGTGTCGACCGTTGCAAGCAGCAAACCGAGAGAGACGGCGGTGAGCACGAACCACCGTGTGCGCTGCGAGGCCGGCGCAGGGGGATCTTGAGTCATCTCAGCCTTTCAATATGCCGATACGTCGTCAGAGCGCGGTAGATTTGGGAGCCGCGTACAGGGAGCATGAAAGTCAGACTCCCGATCATTGGCGCATGTGCTCGGAGGCAAGTCGCGCGAAGATGAGGGTGTCGGTCCATTCGCCCTTGCTGAACCAGTCCTGGACGTGATGGGCTTCGAGCCGGAGCCCGACACGACGAGCCAGTGCTGCCGAGGCGCTGTTGCGGGCATCCATCTGCGCGGTGATGCGGTGGAGCCGGTAGTGGTCAAACCCGAGGGCGAGTACTGCTCGGACGGCTTCGCTGGCGAAACCTTGCCCACCTTGCGCCGGGTCGAGAACCCACCCGATCTCGCCTTGACGGTGCTCGTGATCGGTGAGCCACAACGCGACGTCTCCGATCGGGACGCCGTCATGCTCGATGACCAGCGCAAGCGCGCCAGTCTCGCCATCGATGTCAGTCTTCGCTAGGCGTTCGGTGAGCTTGTCGTGGGTGACTTCCGCGGTCCATGGCTCGTCCAGCAGGTAGCGGGCAACGTCGGGTCGCGAGTACAGCTCGTGAAGCCATTCGGCATCGTCGGCGTTATGCGGACGGAGCCGAAGCCGCTCCGTCGCCAACGGCCACTGGGCGGTGGGCTTGAGATCGCGCCGGTAATGGAATAGTTCCTCGCACTGTCCTGCGGGCGTGGTCCCGACGGCTCGCTCGACCTCACGGAACCCTGCGTTCGTCAAGCACCGCTGGGAGGCCTTGTTCTCCAGGAGCGTGCGTGCTGTCAAGGTTCGCAGTCCACTGTTGCGTGCGAAGCGCGATGCCAACTCCAGGCCCCGACGAGCGTGCCCTGCTCCCCGCGCATCCGGATGAATCCAGAACCCGACCTCGGCAGCCTCGGAGCTGACGTCGAAGAGCACCAAGGAGCCCACAAACCGGTCCGTCTCGGCGTCGGCAAGTGCGAGGACTGCCAGCGTGCCGGACGACAGACCCTCAGCAACCTCGTCATGGATCATCCGTCGCACGGACTCGGGGGTGTAGTCGGACTCGGGCAGGTGGCCGAAGCGCCGCACAGCTTCATCCTTGGTGCCGGCTGCATATGTGTCTGCGTCCAGCTCTGAGAGGGGGCGTAGGCGAGTGTTCTCAAAGGTGATCGGAAGGGTGGTGGCATCCAGCATGCGCTAAACCTAACATCGAATGGAGAGCTAACTGAAGCGTGTTTGGTTAGGCTGGTGGAGTGAGCTACTGGGAACACCGCAAACCTGTGCGACGCCTCCGCGCAGTGGACATCGTGGAGGTTGCGAGGGCATCGGTGAAGCTGCTGGACGAAGGCGGGTTGAGGGCCCTCACTCTGCGATCTGTGGCGCAACAGGTGGGTGTTGCTCCAGCCAGCCTGTACTCCCGCGTCGAATCCGTCGACGATCTGTTCGACCTCGCCCTCGACACAGCGCTTGCAGACGATCCCGTGATGTCCGAGTCGATCCGCAACGCCGACCTGCCTGCCCTGATGCACGCCTTCTTCGCGCACCTCACGACCCACCGGTGGGCCGGTCAGGTCATCGGTATGCGCGCTCCCAGGGGCCCGGCGTACCTGGCCCTTTCCGAGCGGATGTGCGTCCTGCTCGAACAAGCGGGTACCCCGGATCCGCTGGGAACTGCCTACCGATTGTCCAACCTGGTGATTGGCGCCTCGCTGACCGCACCCATGGCGTCTGACGAGAAGCGCGTCACCATTGACCCTGACCAAGCTCCTACCTATGCGCGGCTCCACGCGACGCACCACATCAGCCCACGCGAGATTCTCTCCGACGGCATCACGGCACTCCTGTCGTGAGGGGGCCTTTTGATTCGGGGCTGCCCTGCATTGCTGATGGCCACGGGCTGGTCTCCGTGAGAGTGCGCCCAATCGCAGTGCGCCGATATTCGGACGGGCTGATCCCGACGACGTCGGTGAACTGCCGTGCGTCATGCCCACGGCTGCGCCACCCGACTTTTGTCATGGCGACGCCGATTGGAAGATCAGTCTCGACCAGGAGCTCAGCCAGCCGATGGGCCCGAATGTGAGCCAGGTACCGCATGGGCGGCATCCCGAATCGTTGTGTGAATGCTCTGCCCAGCTGTGACACCGAGAGGTGAACCAGCGCGGCAAGGTCACGGAGCCGCCAATCCCGTTGAGGTGCTTCTGCGAGCAGCCGCGCTGCCAGTTCTGTGGATGTTTCACCGGAACGGTGCTCCGTGGCACTCCTAGCTGTTGACGTGTAGCGGAAGGCCTGGTGCCGCGCAGCGATGGTCATCGACGGCGCCTCCTCGACTTCACCTGCTGCGTCTGCGCACGGTGTGCAGGCGGTGAAGAACCGGTGGTCTTGAACAAGTTCACCCATGCCTCGACGGGCAGGTCCTTCGGGAGTCCTGCAGCGGTCATGCCGTGGCGTGTCAGCCACGCCTGTGTGGTCTGTGGTGACCCGAGTGAGGTGGTGCGCGCGAGGATCTGTGCAAGCCCGCGGCCGGGGCCGGTGTAGACGCGGTGGACCAGGGCATGGAACTGGCGTCGCCGTGTCGGGGACAGCAGCGGATGTTCGCGACGGTGGATGGTGAGGATTCCGCCGTCGACTCCCGGACGCGGGGTGAACGCGCGAGCGGGAACACGACTGTGCAGCGTGAACTCGAACCAAGGCGCCCATTGCGCCGTCATCATCGTGGCACCGCCGACACCCGCTCTGCGCCGCGCGACTTCCCATTGCACGAGCACGATGGCATCGGTCCATGCCGGGGCGTGCAGGATGCGGCGCAGTATGGCCGTGGTCTGGTGAAACGGCAGGTTGCCGACGAGCACATGCGCAGACGTGGGAAGCCGGTAGGTCAGGAAGTCGTCGGCGACGACCTCCACGTGCGACGGGAGCCGTTGGGCCAAGCGTCGGGCGAGCCGGGTGTCGATCTCGACGGCTGTGACCGGTCGCCCGAGCTGGGCCAGCGGGGTGGTGAGTGCTCCGTCACCGGGGCCGATCTCGATGATCGGACCATTGGTGGCGGTCACGAGCCGTGTGATCGTGGCGATGGTGGATGGGTCAGTCAGGAAGTTCTGGCCGTGCTCATGACGGCCACCTTGATAGGTAGGCACTGTTTGCTCCGTGGTTGTTGCGGAGCCGGGCACGCTGAAAGAGCCGCCCGGCCGTGATCACCGGGGCGGGAGCAACAACCTGTGGAGGGTGCTCGCCGCTGTTAGCGGCTGCGCAGACGCAGCGAAGCAGTGCCGTAGAACAACATGCCCACCAGCGTAGGTGACCCCGCTGCCGGTCAGCGACTCAATATCCCGTCTCTGCTCAAAGACGCGGAGATCCGTATCAATGCTGGCCAGTACGAATCCCAGCTAACCCACGGCCGCAGAGCCTCGGCATCATCGAGATTCGTTTCATGAGAGACCTCGACAGATCTGCCACGCGTCTTGCAGATCGAGGTTGGGAGGGCGCTGGCTCACCTGTGTGACGAGCAGGTGAGGGGTGGTTTGGGTGACGGTGTCGATGCGGGTGATGTCGGCCGGGGACGGCTACAAGTACCTGCTGCGCACCGTGGCGGCTGGTGATGGTGACCGGTCGTTGTCGACTCCGTTGACCCGCTACTACGCCGAGGCTGGCACCCCACCTGGACGTTGGCTTGGCTCCGGCGTGACCGCTCTGGGGCATGGTGAACTCGCCCCTGGAGCGCAGGTGTCGGAGGCGCAGCTTCAGCTGCTGGTGGGGATGGGGCGGGATCCGGTCACGGGCGTGCCGTTGGGGCGGGCGTATCCGGTGTACAGCTCGACGGCGGAGCGGGTCGCGGATCGCGTCGGGCAACTGGACCCGTCGCTCGGCTCTGGGGAGCGGGGTCGGATGGTTGCGCAGATTGAGGCGGAGGAGGCTGCGCGGGGGTCGCGGCGTGCGGTGACGGGGTTTGATTTCACGTTCAGTGTGCCGAAGTCGGCGTCGGTGTTGTGGGCGGTTGCGGACGCGGGGACGCAGGCGTTGATTGCGCAAGCCCATCATGAGGCGGTTGCTGCGGTGGTTGCGTTCATGGAGCGCGAGGTTGCAGCCACCCGCGCCGGTGCAACTGCTGGTGATGGCGCGGTTGCACAGGTCGACGTCACGGGTTTGATCGCGACGGCGTTTGATCACTTCGATTCCCGTGCCGGGGACCCGCACTTGCATACGCATGTGGTGATCAGCAACAAGGCCAGCACGGTGTTGGATGGGAAGTGGCGGAGTCTGGATGGGCGTCCGATGCATGCCGCGGTTGTCGCGTTGTCGGAGCTGCACGAGGCCGTGTTCGCCGATCACATGACCCGAACCTTCGGCGTGAGCTGGGAGCCGCGGGAGATGGGACGGGACCGGAACCCGTCGTGGGCGATCACCGACGTCCCCGAACAGCTGGTGGCGGAGTTCTCCACCCGGGCGCGGCAGATCGAGGTGGAGAAGGACCGGCTGGTGGCCGAGTACGTGGCGGCCCACGGACGGCAGCCATCCGATGCCACCGTGATCCGATTGCGCGCCCAGGCCACACTCGCGACCCGCCCAGAGAAGCAGCTCCGATCCTTGGCGGAGCTAACAGCCGAGTGGCGCACCCGCGCCAGCCAGCAGCTCGGCAGGGACGCCACCGTGTGGGCGCGCACCATCACGGCGGGGGAGCGGCAAACGTTGTTGCGGGCTGATGATGTGCCGCTGGATCTGATCGGGCAGGTGGGGCGGTCGGTGGTCGAGGTGGTCGGTGAGAAGCGTTCGACGTGGCGGCGCTGGAACCTGATGGCCGAAGCCGCCCGCCAAACGATGGGGTGGCGGTTCGCCACCGTCGAGGACCGCGAAGCCATCACCGCGATGGTTGCCGACGCCGCCGAACACGCGTCCCTGCGCCTGACCCCACCCGAGCTCGCGACCAGTCCGGTGGAGTTTCGCCGCCTGGACGGCACCAGCGTGTTTCGTCCGAAGCACTCCACGGTGTTCTCCTCCGACACCCTCCTGGCCGCAGAGGACCGCCTCCTGCAACGGGCCCGGGCCACCACCGGGCAGAGTGTCGACCTCGCCACCGTCGAGGCCATCACCGGTCGCCCTGACGCCGAGGGGCGGGTGCTCGGTCGTGACCAGGCTGCAGCTTTGGCGTCGGTTGCGGTGTCGGGCCGGGTCGTGGATGTATTGGTAGGGCCGGCGGGGGCTGGGAAGACAACGGCCATGAACGCTCTCCGCCGGGCATGGGAGACCGAGCATGGTGCCGGCTCGGTAGTAGGACTGGCCCCGTCTGCGGTGGCGGCGCAGGTGCTGGCCGACGATCTGGGCATTCAGACGGAGAACACGGCGAAGTGGTGGACCACCCACCAACACACCGGCGCCACCTTCCATGCCGGGCAGCTCGTCATCATCGACGAAGCCTCCCTCGCCGGCACCCTCTTCCTGGATCGCATCACGCAGGCAGCGGAGGAGGCGGGGGCGAAGGTGCTGCTCGTCGGTGACTACGCACAGCTCCAGTCCGTCGATGCCGGTGGTGCGTTCAGCCTGTTGATCCACGACCGCGACGATGCCCCCGAGCTGGTCGATGTTCACCGCTTCACCCATGTTTGGGAGAAGACCGCGTCCCTGGAGTTGCGACATGGCCGCACCCCGGTCATCGACACCTACCTGGCACACGATCGCATCCATGATGGTGACGCCGAGGCCATGACCGATGCCGCCTACACCGCCTGGCGCCGTGACCCCCAGGCGGGTTTGGTGTCGATGCTGATCGCCGAAACCCGCGAGAACGTCACCGCCCTCAACGTCCGCGCCCGTGCCGACCTCATCCTGGACGGCACGCTGAAGCCCGGCCCCGAAATCACCCTGTCCGACGGGTCCATGGCGGGCGTGGGTGACACGATCATCACCCGCCGTAACGACCGTCGGCTGCGGAACCGGCACGGCTGGGTCCGCAACGGCCAAACCTGGACCATCACCGCCGTGCGCGACGACGGGTCGGTCACGATCCGCCCACCCGGTGCCCGGTTCGGCAACAGCATCGTCCTGCCCGCCGACTACGTGGCTGAGCACGACGACCTCGGCTACGCCGTCACCGCCCACCGCGCCCAAGGCATCACCACCGACACCGCCCACGTCCTCGTCGAACCGACCACGACCAGGGAGAACCTGTATGTGGCGATGACGCGTGGACGGGAATCGAACCGGGCCTACGTCATCCTTGACCGTCCCGACGATCACGCCACGTCGCATCCGGGCGACAATCCCGACGCCACCGCCCGCACGGTCCTCTACGGCGTGCTCCAACACAGCGGTGCTGAGCTGTCCGCGCACGAGACCATCACCGCCGAGCAAGACCAGTGGGGCTCGATCGCCCAACTCGCCGCCGAATACGAAACCATCGCCGCCGCAGCCCAACACGACCGCTGGACCACCCTGGTCCGCGGCGCAGGGCTCACCGACGAGCAAGCGCAAGCCGTCATCGACTCCGATGCCTTCGGCGCGTTGACTGCGGAACTGCGCCGGGCGGAAGCCAACCACCACAACGTCGACGCACTCCTGCCACGCCTCATCAAGGCTCGTGGGTTCGCTGACGCCGACGACATCGCCTCCGTCATCCACCACCGCCTCGCGAACGCCACCACCCGACCCGCCGGCTCGGGCCGCGCACGACGGGCGCCGCGTCTCATCGCCGGGCTGATTCCCGAAGCCACCGGCCCCATGACCCCCGACATGCAGCAAGCGCTGACCGAACGCCGCCACCTCATCGAAACCCGAGCAGAAGCCGTCCTCGACGCCGCCCTCCACACCCACGAGCCATGGGTTACCGCACTCGGCCCGATACCCGCGATTGGGCGGGAGCGGCAGCAGTGGCGACGCCGCGCCCTGGTTGTCGCTGCTTACCGTGACCGGTACCAGATCACCGATCCGACACCGCTCGGCGCCCAGCCCGAAGGCACGGCGCAGAAGATCGACCGCGCCCGCGCCGAAACCGCGCTCCGGACGCTGACCCGCCCGACCCTCCAGGACGAGCGTCGGCGCCCCGCCTCCCAAGCGACGCGGCACCTCCACCTCTAACCCGCCAACGGTTGGCCTGTGGAGGCCGTCGACCGCTCCGAATGATTGTTCGCGGGGTAGGCGGTGAGTTCTCATGCTTGGGCTGCAGCCCGATGCTCACGCCACACGTCGCCATGAAGACGGGCTCACTCGCATCCCGTAGTCGTGTCGTGGCCCCATGGGGGCCAACTTGTCGAGATACTTGTGGGGGACATGAATCTCTGACACCAGGCGATTTCGCGCAGCCGAGCCATCGCCAGAGAGCGAGGCAGGCTATGGCGGCGACACTTCCACAGATCCGGCTATGGGACGACAACCCGAGCACACTAGACCTCCTCGGGTTCGACGCCGTGGTCGAGCCGATCGTCGCCGCGGTCCGCGAACGCAGCATTCACCCGCTGACGCTGTCGGTGCAGAGCCCGTGGGGCGGCGGAAAGTCCACGATCCTGAAGCTGATCGAGGCCGAGTTCCAGGACGACGACAGCTGCTTCGTCGTCTCGACCAACCCGTGGGCCTACGACGACCAGGCGGATGTCAAAGGCACTCTGATCTCTGAGATTCTGCACGGCATCGAGAGCCAGATCCCCGATCCAGGCATCAGGGCCAAGGTGGCCGACAAGGCGAAGGAACTGCTCGGACGCATCAGTTGGAGCCGAGCCGCGGTCGCCATCGCCAAGGGCGCGCTGACCTTCCAGGTCGACCCGCAACAGATCGCGGACATCTTCCAGCCCAAGGACCCGGGCGGGCCGGACTCGATGGCCAGCTTCAACGACGCCTACAAGGAGCTGCTCGCGCTCATACCGAACGTTGAGCGTGTCCTGGTCTTGGTCGACGACCTCGATCGATGTTTGCCGGATGCGGTGACCGCTACATTGGAGGCGATCAAGCTCTTCCTCTCGACCGAGAAGATGGTCTTCGTCCTGGCAGCGGACCAGGACATGGTCCGAGAAGCTATCTCGGTGAGCCTGGATGGCGCTCGCCGCGGCGACATCTTCGCCCAGCGCTACTTGGAGAAGATCGTTCAGCTCCCGATTGCACTACCGCGTCTGTCCGCCGCCGATGCGGAGGCCTACATCGGCCTCCTGATCGCTGGCCGTTCGATGGAGGAGTCGGACCTGCAGGCCCTCGCGGAGCACGTCCGTGCCCGACGCAACGCTAACCAGTCTCCACTGCTGCATGGCTTCGACGACCTCGCCGTCAAGCCATCTGACGAAGACCTCGCGCTTGCGATTCAGCTTGCCGAAGGGCTCAGCGCGGATCGGCGGTCGAACCCGCGCCAGATCAAGCGTTTCCTCAACGCGTTTGGCGTTCGCGAGTCGATCGCCCGCGCTCGCGGCGTCACGATCCCCCCGGCCGTGATGATCAAGATGCTGCTGCTCGAAGAACTTCACCGCACGTCCTTCAACGCGTTGGCGGGAGCGTCGGTTCAAGAGCGCAAGTCCATCGTGGCCCGGTGGGAGGCGTGGGCGAACCCCTCCGGTGAGGAGGGCGAGGACGCGACCCTCCCAGAGGGCATCGACGAAGCGACGAAGGAATGGGCCGCTGCCCCTCCGTCACTGCGAAGCGAGAACCTTGACCCGTATCTCACCCTCGCTGCGAGCCTGATCAACGTGAGTATGGGCGCTCAGGTCTCCGACGAGGTGCTGGCGCTGATCAACGATCTGCTCGGCGAGAGTGATGCTGCGCGGAACGTGGCCGCCGACGCTCTCAGCGAGCGCGGGGAAGACGAGCAACGGGCAGCTCTCGATGTTCTGTTCGCCACGGCCAAGCGCCTGGATGACGGCGAAGCAGTGGTCCGCGGCGCAGTGCTTTGGGTCGGGAAGACGCCCGCACTGGAGCAGGATGTGGCAGCCGGAGTTGAAGCACACTGCTGGGGATCACGACTTACTCCAGGTGCGGTCGTCGAACTCGCGACAAGCAGGCGATCTACCCTCATGCAGCTCGTGAGACGTGCCGCTCAGGACACCACACTGCACCCGTCGACGCAGACCGCCGCGCGCGAGGAGTTGGAGCAGGTCAGTGGGAACTAGTGGCGCTTACGGCGGCAGCAACTCTGCTGAATGGAACGACTTCCGAGACGCATGGTCCGACCTCGGCTCAGGGCATGCCGGCACCGGCGGTGACACCGGAGAGCCGGGCCCTTCTCAGCCTTCCGATCAGCTGTTTGAACCGACGCAACCCGCGTCCGACCTCGACCGAGTAGGGCAAGCACTTATCAATGCCCTCTGGCGCGACGATCCAGCCACCAGAGGCAACGTCGTACCGACAATTCCGCGCCCACGTGTTCCCGGCCGCCGCGGCGCCGGTGCAGGAGGTGCAGCAGGCGCAGGAGGAACAGGCGGGGGATCCGCAGGCGCCGGGCGGTCCGGGAGCCGGTCCACTCGGCAGGTGATTGGTGGAGCCTCACGCGGTGGCGCGACGATCGGTGCGGCCTACGCGCTGCGGAACCGCGACGCCCAGCGGCTGGCTGACTACGGCCTGTCACTCGCCGAGTTCGACTCCCTCAGCCCTCGCGCTCGCATCAGCAGACTCGTCACCCTCATGATCGGCGACGACGGACACCCCGATGACCGAGCCATCCGCCAAGCGGCCACGGAACAGGTCAAGAAGATCGTGAGGACCGAAGGCGAGCCCCCGACCGCCACCGAGGCAATCAAAGGCTTCGTCAGCGCGTACATCTTCCAGCTGGGACTTGTCGAACTCCAAGACCAAATCATCAACGGAACACTTGACGGCAACGAAGCAGTAGTGCGCGAGCGCATGCTGCGCGGTTGGATCGACGCGAAGGTTCGTTCTCTCGACATCGACGCCAGCCCCGCGCTCTCAGCGAACGCCCTTCACCAGGCGGCCGCTGACCTTGCCCAACGAGCCGTTCGTGTTCTGAGAGCGAGGTAAGCGACAACATGCCGCTCACACACTTCTATGTCTCTGGTGAGGCCTCCACCAACCAGCCCCCGGCGGATCGTCACCATCTTCGGTGGCCCACCATGGCCGGTGGGACGGACACCGTAAGAAGCGCTGTCGGCTGGTGGTTGCCCTCGCTGGGCCCAGTCCCGACGCAGGCGATCGATCTGGTCCGCATCGCGGGCGGCGCCTACCTCGTCGACCGACTCTCTGGCAGACCCAGCGCCTTCACTCGGCGACTTCATCTCACGGTAGAGGTCGCCGATCCCGAGCCGTGGGAGGGCGAGGCGATCGACCAACTCGCTCAGCTACTTTTCTGGCTCACAGGCGACACCTGGGAACTCCAGCTCGTCCAGGACCCCACCACCCCGAATGACCCGATCGCAGGACCCTCTGGTGGCGCGGACTCTGTCGCGCTGCTCAGCGGAGGGCTCGACTCATATCTTGGAGCGTTGCACCTGCTCGCCACTCTGGACGAGGAGCCGCTGTTCGTGGGTCACTACGACACCGCCACCGCTGTCCGTCGAGCCCAAAACACCGTTCACAGCTGGCTGGAGGAAGCCCACACTCCACCGCCCTCGTACACGCAGATCGAGTTCACCCAAGTCGCCGACAAGAAGGAAAGCTCCAGCCGCAGCCGCTCGTTGCTCTTCCTCGCGCTCGGAACCGCCGTTGCCACCAGCCGTGGCGCCTCCAAGCTCTTCGTGCCGGAGAACGGATTCACCAGTCTCAATCTCCCCCTACACCCCAACCGGGCCGGCGCGCTCTCGACTCGTTCTACCCACCCCGAGACCTTCTATCGGGTCAACCTGCTCCTGCAGAGCCTTAACCTGTCACTCGCCGTGACTAATCCCTTCGCCACTTTCACTAAGGGGGAGGAGATGCGGCTGGTCGCTGATAGCCACCCACCGGGTGGTTGGGACCGCATCGCTGGGCTCACGGTGTCCTGTAGCAAACTCGACGGCGCTCGGATCAAGGGCGGAAACTCGACCCTCAACTGTGGCCTCTGCTACGCATGCGTCACTCGCAGGGGTGCATTCATCGCGGCGGGGGTCAACGACTCGACCAGCTACCTGTCCGACGGACTCACTGGAAACGCGCGGCTCGAACTCCTTGAACGGCGCTACAGCGACCGCGCCGCCATCTCGTACGCAACAACTCGCGGCATCGACGACGACGTGATCGACGCAGGAACCTGGCCCCCAGACGCCGACCTGGACGAAATCAGCGACCTCGCCCGCCGAGGTCTCGCCGAACTTGGAAAGGTGACCCTGATATGAGCAGGTCTGCTCTCCCCGCACTAGACGCCCACGCCCACATCGCGCCGGACGTCACACCGACACAGATCGCGGCCCTCGGACAATCCGTCGTGTTCGCCATGACCCGGAGCCTGGACGAAGCCCGCAAAGTCAAGAACCGGCGAGATCCAGCGCTCGTTTGGGGGATCGGCGTCCACCCCGGCCTAGCGACAGCGCGCGAGGCATGGGACCCCGAACATTTCACCGCTCTGCTCGGCTCGTTCGCCCTGGTCGGGGAAATCGGTCTCGACCGCCGAGGCGGCGACCTGGTACGCCAGCGTTCGATCTTCAAGGACGTACTGAGCATCGTCCGCAGCGAACCGGTACTCGTCTCCATCCACAGCAACGGCCTCGCAACCGAGGTCGTCGAACACCTCCAGGCCGCCGGCATGCGCGGTGCGATCCTGCATTGGTTCAACGGTGATTCCACCGACATCGCTGGCGCGATTGAGACCGACGCGTACTTCTCGGTCAACGCCGCGATGTCCGAGGACCAGATCAGGCAACTGCCCCCGGAACGAGTCCTGTGCGAGACAGACTTCCCGACTCGCAAGATCCGGGCCCGCAAACCTGCCGACACAGAGCGCATCGAACACCTGCTCAGCCAGATCTGGAACAAGACACCCGAAGAGGTCCGCGCCCGAACGTGGTGGAACCTGCGCACCCTGAGCGAACGCTCCGGCGCCATCGAACGCCTGCCAGAGGCAGTCGCCGACACCCTCCTCTACCTGTAGACGTGCGACGGCATGGTCTACCCAATGGGGACTGCCCGGCCGCGGCGTCTTTATCTGTCACGCCCCTGGGGGTCACGCAAAGCCACCCCCGCAGCGATCAGATGATTCCGAACTGTGCCCGCTGAGAACCCCTGGCGCTCACCAACACGTTCGAGCGACTCTCCGTTCGCATAACGCTGAACCATGTCGCGGACCTCTGCAGCGGAAGGGGTCGCCCGCCGTATGCGGACGCCTCGCTCCCGGAGCAATGCCGCCAGCCCGTGACGACTGAGACCGACATCGGTGGCGATCGCGCGAAGAGTCTCTCCAGCGCGGTAGCGCGCTACCGCAGCTTCGAGCGCCTCGCCGGTGACTCTGCGTTGCATGCTGTCCGGCGCCACTCGCCGATGGGTGGCACGTGCCGCGCGGGCGCGGATCGTTCGGTGCAGCCGCCCCATACGAACCAGCGCAGGGGCAAGTTTCGACAAGCCTCCCGCTAGGTCCACAATTTCAGACGTACTAGAACACCTGACATCGGTGGAAGCCGGTGTTGGTGCGAGGGCGGCGAACGGCTCAGCGAGTCGGATCGTCGCCCTTTCGTCTTCGCTGATCTCGATGTCGTTGGTGAGCGCTTGGTTAGCCAGTCGCTTGCCTTGATCGTTGGTGCGCGCGTACAGGGTCGCGCAGTCAACGAGCAGGCTGAGCGCTGTGCTGAGGTGTTTGCGGGTGCCTTCGCGCTGGTCGTGCTCGTTGGCCAGTCGCCGGTCGATGTCAGCAAGGCCGGCGCGGCGAGCGAAGCGTATTCGGACTCGGTGATCGCGATGTCTCGGTAGCAGTCCGCGACCAGCTGCTCGGCGATTCCGACGGGCACGGCCCGTCGGGTGCAGTGCTTTCGTTTGGAGGTTCGACCGGAGCAGACGTAGTAGGCGTAGCGCACGCCTTGCTTGTTGGCTGGATAGTCCAGTTGCATCCGTGACCCGCACTGGCCGCAGAACAGGGTGCCTTTCAGGTAGTGGTTGTGCGTGCGGCGGCGCTCGTCCGCGATCTTGCGGGAGTCGAGTAGCCGTTGGACTTGCTGCCAGGTCTCGACATCGACCAGCGGCTCGTGGGTGCCGGACTGCTCGGCTCCTTTGTAGCGGACGATGCCGATGTAGTACGGGTTGCGCAGCAACTTGAAGAACGTGGAACGGCCCACCGGCCCAGACGGGCGCTTCGGGGTGGGTACGGTGGTGAGTCCGCGCGCTGTGGCCTCGGTGAGCAGGCTGACGACGGTGTTCTCGCCGGTTGCGTACTGCTCGAATACCCACCGCACCAGCGGGGCGCCTTCGCCGCCGAGCGCGGCGTGAAGCCCCCGGCCGCAGCCGTCCTCATCCACCTCCAAGAGGTCCACGCGCTCGCCCCGGGCGCCACTGCCGGAACGAGGATCGCATGAGCGCCGTCATCGACACCGTCTTGGACGATGCCGGAGTGAGCAATCGAGCTATACGCGAGTTCGTGCAGGAGTGGGCAACCATCACCACCCCGGAACGGGTGCAGGTCGTCGGCGCCGACGACGACCAACGACTCATCGCGGAGGCACTGGACGCCGGTGAACTGCTCCGAGCGGGCGAAGGCCGCTGCTACGCGAGGTCCCACGTCAAGGACACCGCGCGTTCGGAAGAGCGCACCGTCGTCGCCACCGCCCGCGAGTCCGACCGTGGCATCTACAACAACTGGCGGCCCGCCGCGAAGAAGTCGTAACGACTCTCCGCGAGCGGATGCGCGGCGCATCGGCGGGGAAGACCATGTACGTCATCCCATACCTCATGGCGCCGCCCGGCTCGCCGCTCGCCGACTATGCGGCCGGGGTGCAGCTCACCGACGACCGTCCACTATGGTTCCGCCTACGGCGGCAACGCCCTGCTCGGGAAGATCGCCCACGCCCTCCGCCAGGCCTCCTACGACGGTTGGCGGTCAGGCCGGTTCCTCGCCGAGCAGTTCATGCTCCTCGGCATCGTGGACACCCACACCGGACGCACTCACCACGTGTGCGGCGGGTTCCCCTCCGCGTCGGGCAAGACGAACCTCGCCATGACCCTGTCTCCTGACGCGCTCGGCGACCGGTACCGGGTCGAGTTCTACGGCGACGACATCGCCTGGCTCTGGGTCGGCAACGACGGACGCCTGTACGGCATGAACCCCGAGAACGGCGTCTTCGGTGTCGCCAAGGACACCAACGAGACCACCAACCCCGCCGCCATCGATGCGATCCGTCCCGGTTCCGGCACGATCTTCACCAACGTCGCCCACAACGCCCGCACCGGCGAAGTGTGGTGGGAGGGGGAAGACACCCCGCCCACCCGCAGACACTGAGGGCTGGCGGGACTGGACCGGAAGGTTCATCTCCGACCGCACGGCCGAGGAACAGGACGACCTCGACCGACTCCTGAGCATCGACACCACCCGGTGGCACCAGGAGATGACACACCGTGACGAGCATCTTGCCCAGTTCCCCGGCCTGCCCCACGCCATCCGCGATATTCACGCGCGGATCACTGCGAGCCTCGACCGTCGTTGATGCTCGCGCACCTCGCCTGATCATTCGGGTTGGCGAAAAGCTGGGAATCCCCACTATGCTCGAAGAACTACGGCTAGCCAAACAATCATGTTCTACCCACCGAGAGAAAGGCGTCGTATGCATGCGCGTTCAAGACTGATGACCCGCCGGGGAGCAGTGGCCGCCGCCCTGCTCCTAATCACGGGGTGCTCCGCCATCCCGCAGGAAGGCGGAGAGGCAGGCGCGGACGCGCTGACCGTGTACGCGACGACCGGGTACCTTGCCGACGCGGTCGCGAACATCGCCCCCGACGCGGAGGTCACCACGATGGTCGGCCCTGGCGGCGACCCGCACACCTACCAGCCGTCCACCAAGGACATCGAGACGATCCAGAACTCCGACGTGGTGCTGTGGAACGGGTTGCACCTGGAAGCGCAGATGATCGACCAGCTCGAAAGCCTCGGCGATAAGCAGCTCGCCGTCGGCGACGCGCTCCCCGAAGATCTGTTGCTGGCGTGGCCGGAGACTGACGACGAAGGCAACCCGCTGCATGACCCGCACGTGTGGAACAGTCCCGAGGCATGGTCCCTCGTGGTCGGTTACATCGCCGACAAGCTCGGCGAGATCGACCCCGAGAACGCCGACGAGTACCAGGCCAATGCCGAAGCGTACATCGGCGAGATCGAGGCCGCTGCCGCCGCGGCCGAGGAGCTGCTGGCGAGCGTCCCCGAACCTCGCATCCTGATCACCGGGCACGACGCGTTCAACTACTTCGGCGACACCTACGACCTGCAGGTGTACGCCACCGACTTCGTCTCCACCGAGGCAGCCCTGAGTGCCGAAGAGCTGAGCGAGCTCGCGAAACTGATCGCGGACAACCAGGTGCCGGTGATCTTCCAGGACAACCAGGCCAACCCGCAGGCGATCACGAGCCTGCGCGAAGCCGTTCGCGCGCGCGGCTGGGAGGTCGAGATCTCCGATCAGGAGCTCTACGCCGACTCCCTCGGCGCCGACCCCGGCGTGGACACCTACCTCGGCGTGTTCACCCACAACGCCCAGGCCGTCGCCGAAGCCCTGGGAACGGAGTGACTGTGACCGCACCCGTGACGGACCGCTCTGCCGCCATCGATCCGAACGCCGCGCTCGCCTGCGCCACCGAGAACCTCTCGGTGGCGTACCGGGCCGAGCCGGTGCTGCGCGGCGTGGACTTCCGTGTGCCGCAGGGAGTGGTGATGGGGATCGTCGGACCGAACGGGGCCGGCAAGTCCACGCTGATCAAAGCGATGCTCGGGCTCGTGAAGCCGCTCACCGGGACCTCGGAGTTCTTCGGGCAGCCCTTGGCGCGGGTGCGGCGTGCGGTCGGGTACATGCCGCAGTCCACGAGTGTGGACTGGGACTTCCCGACCACCGTTCTCGACGTGGTCACGATGGGCACCTACGGCACGCTCGGCTGGGTCCGCCGCCCCGGCAAAGCCGAGCGCGCCCGCGCGATCGCAGCACTGGAACAGACCGGGATCCCCGACCTTGCCTCCCGGCAGATCGGAGAGCTCTCCGGCGGACAGCGCCAGCGCGTGTTCCTCGCCCGCACCCTCGTGCAGGCTCCCGAGCTGTACTTCATGGACGAGCCGTTCCAGGGCATCGACGCGAAGAGCCAGCAGGCCATCGTCACCGTGCTGCACGCGCTCAGGGAGCAGGGCAAGACCGTCGTGATCGTGCACCACGACCTGGCGACCGTGCGCGACTACTGCGACCACGTCACTCTGCTGAACCGCCGCATCGTCGCCTCCGGTCCCGCCGACGAGGCGTTCACCAAGGAGAACATCCGCACCGCCTACGAGGTCACCGCGGACGATGACACCTTCCTCGAGTTCGCGTCATGAGCCTGATCGAGTTCTTCGATAACCACACCTACCGGATGGTGTTCTTCGGCACGATGACGATCGGCCTGGTCGCCGGCGCGCTCGGGAGCTTCGCGTATCTGCGCAAGCAGTCCCTTATCAGCGATGTCAGCTCCCACGCGGCCCTCCCCGGCACCCTGCTGGCCTTCCTCACCGCCGTGGTCGTCCTCGGCGTCGACGGGCGCAACATGATCGGGCTCATCATCGGAGCGGTCGTCGTCGGCACGATCGCGGTGCTGTTCGCCAACGGCGTGACCCGCACCTCGAAGATCCGCATCGACACCGCGATGGCTGTGGCGCTGACGATCTTCTTCGGCGCGGGGATGCTGCTCATGCGGATCATCGCCAACGGCGTCTTCCCCGGCAAGGGTGGCATCCAGGACTATCTCTTCGGCAACGCCTCTGTCATCACCATCGCCGATCTGACCACCAGCATCATCGTCGGGTCGCTCGCGCTGGTATTGATGCTGGTGTTCTGGAAGGAGTTCGCGCTGCGCACCTTCGATCCCGACCACTCCACCGTGCTCGGCTTCCGAGCGCGCACTATCGACATGCTCATGTTCACCACGATCGTGATCGCCACTGTGATCGGGGTGAAGGCCGTCGGTCTCGTTCTCATGGTCGCGTTCGTCGTCACCCCGCCCGCCGCCGCCCGCCAGTGGACGCGCACTCTGCCCGGCATGGTGGCCTTGTCGGCCGTGTTCGGCGCGCTGGGCAGCGGCGTCGGCGCCTACCTGTCGATCGTGCTCGGCAAGGTGCCCACCGGGCCGTTGATCGTGCTCACCCTGTTCGCGATCTTCCTGTTCTCGCTGCTGTTCTCGCCGCGGCGCAGCATCATCACCCGGATTGTCACCCGGGCGCGGGCGCGATCCGCTCTGAAACGCGAACTCGTCATGGAAGGAGCCGCCCGATGAGCTTCGTCGTCGGCACGACCCTCCTCGCCGTCGTCACGGCCCTGGCCTGCGCACTGCCGGGCACTTTCGTGGTGCTGCGGAAGAACTCGATGCTGGTCGACGCGATCAGCCACGCGGCGCTTCCCGGGATCGTCGTCGGTTACTTTTTCACCCACAACCTCGACTCGCCCCTCCTCATCATCGGAGCTGCACTCGCCGGCCTCATCGTCATGCTCGGCAGTGAATGGCTCACCCGCACGGGTCTGCTCACCGGAGACGCCCCACAGGGGCTCATCTTCCCCGCCCTGTTCAGTGCCGGCGTGATCCTCGTCAGTCTGAACTTCGCCAACGTCCACCTCGACACTCACGCCGTGCTCGTCGGAGACCTCAACCTCGCCGCGTGGGAGCAGCTCATTATCGGCGGCACCTCGTGGGGCCCGTCCTATCTGTATGTGATGCTGGGCGTGCTCGCCCTGAACATCGTGTTCCTCGGCGCGTTCTACTCCAAGCTCAAGGTCACCACCTTCGACGCGCAGTTCGCCACCAGCCTCGGCATTCGCACCGGCTTGGTGAACACCGCGTTCATGTTCCTGGTCTCGCTCACCGTCACCGCAGCGTTCAACGCCGCGGGGGCGATCCTCGTCATCGCGCTCATGATCGTCCCGCCTGCCACTGCGTACCTGCTCAGCCGGTCCCTGCCGGTCATGATCGCCCTCACCGCTGTCATCGCCGTCGCGGGTGCTCTCGCGGGGTTCTGGATCGCCTATGTGTTCAATGCCGCCACCAGCGCCGGGATGGCCGTGTTCTACGGGCTCGTCTTCGTGATCGTGCTCGCCGCCACCCGGCTGGCGCAGCGTGCGCGGCAACGGGAGAGGCGGCGCCCCCGGGTGGTAGCACCCGCCTGACCGGGGCCGGGGCGGGAGGGAAGCGCATGCGTGAGACGACGGCGACGCAGTACCTCAAGACGATCTGGCGCCTGGAAGAACGCGGACTGGCCCGCGTGGGCGTCACCACACTCACGGAACACCTCCGCAAGTCACCAGCGACCGTCTCCCAAGCCGTCCAATCCCTCACCTCGACAGGTCTGATAACCCACGAGCGCTACGGCCCCATCACCCTCACCCGTCCTGGATGCAGGGTTGCGGTCGTCGCGATCCGTCAGGAGCGCATTGCGCGCGCGTTCCTCCACAAAGTGCTCTCCTGGCCGTGGCCGAACATCGGCGAGGAAGCCGCAACTCTCAGCCCTGCTCTCAACGACGAGCTGGCCGAACGGATGCACCTCACCGCGGGAGCGCCGGACGCAGACCCGTATGGGCACCCCATCCCGGACGAGCAGGGGAACATCACGAGGATCAATGACCGTCCACTCAGCAGCTTCGCCGCGCCAATGACCGTCCGGGTGACTCGCGTCGATGACCGCGATACCAGCATCCTCGAACGGTTCCATAAGCTCGGACTCATCCCTCACGCAGTGGTGCAGATCAGCGGCCTCGACCAAGCCATCGGCGTCATTACCCTGACCACACCATGTGGTCCGGCGAGCATCGGACTGGGCAGCGCCGAACACATCGCGGCGATTGCCACACCTCCAACGCGCACGCGCTGGCGGCTACGAGACCGGCGTCACCCACACCGCGTCGGTAGCCGACCGGCCCAACGGCAACGGTCTCCCGCCCTCCTCGGTCACCACCTCGATGGTGTCCGAATAGGGGGCGGCAGCCCGAGTCTCCAGCACAGTCCCGTACCCGATACCGTGATCCGCGAAGAACTGCAGCAGCTGCGAGTCCTTGTCCGAGATCCGCTCGACACGAACCTGCCGCCCTGCGTCCAGCCCCGTTAACAACACCGCATCGGGCCTGGAGACAGTACCGTCCGCGCCGGGGATCGGATCGCCATGAGGGTCGCGGTCAGGATGCCCGAGATGTTCATCGATCCGGTCGATCATGAAGTCCGAGACCGCGTGCTCCAGCGTCTCCGCCTCATCGTGCACTTGATCCCATCGGTACCCAAGCACCTCCACCAGGAACGCCTCGATCAGTCGGTGTCGACGCACCATCGCCACCGCGTGCGTCCGCCCTGCCTCGGTCAACGTCACCGCGCCATACGGGGTGTGCTCCAGCAAGCCCTGATCGGTCAGCTTCCTGATCGCATCCGACGCCGTCGACAGCTTCACCCCCGTCCTCGCAGCTACGGTCGACGCTGTTACTGGCTCGTCAGACCACTCCCCAAGGCTCCACACCGCCTTGAGGTAGTTCTGACTACTCGCTGAAAGAACTGAAACCGTCACGCGATGAGAGTACCAAACATCACAATACGATGCGCCGAACTTTAGGTCTGCTTCGGCGAATCATTCACCTCAGGCCTTGGCAGCCGTGACTGGCCCGAGAGCCCGCTATTTCCCCACACGTCTGGCACTAAGAGTGCGGGCCGCGCCCTGCGCGCGCACCTGACCCCCGAGATCGCCCCTCCCGTGACGGTCTCGGGGAGGGGCCGTCGTGGTGATGACGATCCGGGTCATGTCGTCCGGCAAGGGGTACGAGTACCTGTTGAAATCGGTCGTCGTTGGTGACGGCGACCGGGTGATGAGCAGCCCGCTGACCCGGTATTAGACCGAGACCGGGAGCCCGCCCGGAACGTGGGTCGGTACCGGACTGCTGAGTCTCGACGACGGGCTCACCCGCGCGTTGGCGGAGGGCGACACGGTGACCGAGGATCACCTGGCCCGACTGCTGGGCGAGGGCATTCACCCGGTCACCGGCGCGAAGCTCGGCAAGAGGTTCCCCTCGCTGCAGCCGCCGCGCGAGCGGAATGCGGCCCGTGTTGCGCGCCTCGATCCCGGATTGCGGGGCGAAGCGCGGGCAGAGGCGGTGCTGGAGCGCAGGCCTGTGACGAAGCGGCGGCCGGTGCTCGAGCGCAGTTCTGACAGTGCGCTTGACCCTGACGCGGCGTGAGGCGGAACGGTGGAGCCATGGCACGAGATGACAACACAGATCAGCAGCGGCTCGGCACGGATCAGCCGGCTCGCGACCGCTCCGTAGGGGAGGTCGCCGACCTCTTCCGGGTGACGGTGCGGACCCTGCATCACTGGGAGGAGATCGGGCTGATCTCTCCGAGCGGCCGCACCTGGTCCGGGTACCGGCAGTTCTCCCCGGAGGACTGCGAACGGATCCAGCAGGTGCTGATCTACCGCGCCACCGGTATGCCGCTGAAGCGGATCGCCGAGGTGATCGCGGATCCGAGCACTCGCGCCATCGACCACCTGCGCGAACAGCGCCGGCTGCTGGAGAACAGGCTGCAGCAGCTGGAAGGGATGGTCGCCGCACTCGACGCCCTGATGGAGGACGCCATGACCACCGACAAGACCACGAACACCCGCACCGGCGGCGCTGCGACCGGCGCCGACGCGGCAGGAGACGCCGCGTCGGCCACCAGACGGGGGGACCGGTCACCGCTGAGTGTTGAGCAGCGCGCCCAGATCCTCGGCGACGCCCAGTTTCCCGTCTACGCAGCTGAAGCGGAGGACCGCTGGGGCGGCACGGATGACTGGGCCGTCTCGCAGAAGCGTGCCGACGCCATGACCGCGGATGACTGGGCCGCCGCGAAGGCCGGCACCGACCAGCTCGAGGCCGATCTCGCAGGCGCGCTCGCGCACGGCGTGGAGCCGGGTAGCGACGAAGCGAGTGCGCAGGCGCATGGGGTGGACCTGTCGGCCCTCCGGTGGGAGTGAACGGACAGAGCTGACCGAACTTCAGCAGAACGGCATACCTGTGGGGCCCGGCGCAGCCCAGTCCGAGCCAGTGCCCGGGCCCCGTCGCGCCCCGGGGAGGCGGAGCTGCGCGCCGTCAGCGGCGGGCGGTCGGCAGCATCGCGGCGCGGGAGTCAGAGGTGCTGACCACGGTCTTTCCGAAGGGGAAGCACGTCACCGGGATCAGCTTGATGTTCGCCCACGCCAGCGGCAGGCCGATGATGGTGATGGCCTGCGCCAGCGCCGTGGTGACGTGCGCGATCGCGAGCCATAGGCCCGCCACCAGGAACCAGATGATGTTGCCGAGACCGCTCAGGGCCGACGCGTGCCCGGTGTCCACTGCCTCGCGGCCGAACGGCCACAGCACGAAGCCGGCGAGGCGGAACGACGCCACGCCGAACGGGATCGTCACGATCGGCAGGCACGCGAGGACACCGAACACGATGTAGGCGATGAACAGGGGCACGCCAGCGGTGACGAGCCAGATCAGGTTGAGGATGAAGCGAATGAGTCCCATGGACTGAGCCTAGGCAGATCGCATGTGCGACGGGTGGGATCCGGCGGCCTCCCCGGCCTCGCCTGACCCGCGTCACCTCCGTCATGGCGGGTCTGGTCATGCTGGGGCTCGGGGCGACGCTGCTGGAGGAGACGGGGTTCGAAACCCTGGCATAAGCGCCTGATTCGTCACACATAAGCTGGCGTTATCGCGCGGTGGGGCGGTGGCGCCTACAGTGGGTGCCATGAGCACCAGCACCGATCCCCGCACCGAGAGCGCCCCCGCGCCCGGAGGCCCCCAGAACCCGCCGGGCCGCCCCGGCCCCGTCCGCCGCGCCTTCGGCGCCGTCGCCGGCATCCCCTTCGGCTATCAGGTCATCGCCGGCCTCATCCTCGGCGTGATCCTCGGCTTCATCGCCGCCCAGA